>JAZUOK010000251.1:0-2397 GCA_045604665.1 Eubacteriales bacterium
TATCGGTGCCATGCCCGGCCGTATCATCAATGCACTGACACAGGCAGGCAGTATGAACCCCCTTATTTGCCTGGACGAAATCGATAAGCTCACCCGGGATTCCCACGGTGACCCTGCCTCCGCCCTTTTGGAGGTGCTTGACTCTGCACAAAACCACGCCTTCCGCGATCACTTCGTAGAACTCCCCGTGGATCTTTCCGCCTGCATGTTCCTGGCTACTGCCAATGAACTGGATACCATCCCCCCTGCACTTCTTGATCGAATGGAGGTCATTCACTTAAACGGCTATACCGAAAGCGAAAAATGCGCCATTGCCAAGAATCACCTGATCCCAAGACAGAAAAAGGAACACGGTCTGGAAAAGGGTATGCTGCGCATCAGCGAAGGCGCGGTCAGAAAGATCATCCGTTCCTACACCCGTGAGCAGGGCGTCAGAAAACTGGAAAGAGAGATCGCACGCATTTGCAGAAAGAGTGCGAAAAAGATCCTCGACGGAGAAAAAAATGTTTCCGTGAATGAAAAGAATCTCACGGAATTTCTCGGAAAAGAAAAGATCACAAAGCCCACTTTAAAAAGAGAAGATCAGGTAGGCGTTGTAAACGGTCTTGCCTGGACCATGTCCGGCGGAGAAATGCTGGAGGTGGAAGCACTCAGCCTTCCCGGCACGGGCAAGCTTCTCCTGACAGGCTCCCTGGGCGATGTCATGAAGGAATCGGCAAGCGCCGCCCTCTCCCTTGTCCGCCAAAGAAGCAAAGCCCTTGGCATTTCCGATCCCGAATTTTACAAAAACGAAGACATCCACATTCACCTTCCCGAGGGCGCCATTCCCAAAGACGGCCCCAGCGCAGGCGTAACGCTTGTAACCTGCCTTGCCTCCCTTCTTTCCGGAAGAAAGGTTCGGGGAGATGTGGCAATGACGGGCGAGATCACCCTTCACGGAAAGGTTCTTCCCATCGGAGGATTGAGAGAAAAATCAAGTGCGGCCCTTCGCTCGGGTATCAAGACCGTCCTCTATCCCTTCGACAATCAGAAAGATCTGGAGGAAGTAGATCCCAAGGCATTGGAAAAAATGGAATTTATTCCTTGCAAAACCATTGACGATGTATTGCGGATCGCTTTGAAAAACAAATGAAACCCATCAACAAAAACAACATCCGTCTCACCATCAGTGCAGGACGGAAGGATCAGATCATTCGTGACGGAAAGTGTCAGGTGGCGTTCTCCGGCAGAAGTAATGTGGGCAAAAGCTCTGCCTTAAATAAATTGATGAACCGCAAAAGCCTGGCAAGAGTTTCCTCTTCTCCCGGAAAAACCATCACCATCAACTTTTTCGATATCGACTCAAGGCTCTATCTTGTAGACTTGCCCGGCTACGGCTTTGCAAAGCGAAGCGAAAAAGAAAAAAGAGTCTGGTCGAATCTTACCGATTCCTATTTTCAGAATCACGATGACCTTGCCCTTGTCCTTCAACTTGTGGACCTGAAAACAGGCCCTAGCCGCGATGATGAAATGATGATCTCCTTTCTGCAGGATGTGGGGATCCCCTTCGTCATCGTTGCCACAAAAATGGATAAGCTCAATAAAACCAATCAGGCAAAAAATTTAAAGGAACTGGAAGAAAAATACTTCCCCGTTCCCGTATTCCCCTTTTCCTCTTTAAACGGCTTCGGTGTAGAAAGCGTTTGGCGACTCATTGAAACCACCGTTGAAAATTGGGACGGTCCTGCAGAATAATTTTCGTATATTTCCCTTTTTTTCGGTCACACTAAAAACCGAATATAAAAAAAGGGGAAACTATGAAGATCGGTTTTTTTGAAACAACAGCTATTTTGCAGGAAAAAATCCGAAAAGAAAAGAGCCTCTTTCGTTGGGGAGATCAGATTTTTTTGGAACCGATTCGATACGGCAACGCATACGACCTTGTCCTTTCCGATAAGCCTTATCTTCCGAATCCGCTTTCTTTTCAAAGCTTTATCTGCCTGGTTCCCGGCTCGGCAGAGCCGATCCCACCGATCCCCAACGGGATCCTCCTTCGAGGCGGAATGAATCGGGAAGATCCCGTTACCTTTTCCAGCATCGGAGACGACACGGCAATGCTGTGTCTTCAGCAAGAAATTTTCATCAAAGGGAAAAGTGTAGTCCCCTTTGAAAAAAAGGTTCCCTTTGATCGAAATTTTTCTCTTTACAAAAACCTTGCATCTTCCTTTACCCTTTCCCTGGCGGAACTTATGTTTGCGGAGGAACCATGAAAGAAAAAAAACTTGTCATCGCTCTGGACGACATTCTTCCTTTTCTTTCTCCCACAAAAAACGGAGAGGAGAAAAAAAGTCCGAATGAAGCCATGCGCCGTGAAATTTTGGGCGAAAGTGCCCTTTGGGGCTATCCCGATACCCCCCT
>JAZUOK010000252.1:0-9257 GCA_045604665.1 Eubacteriales bacterium
TAGCCATGTCGTTCTGTGAGCCAAGGAGTTGATAATATGCCTTGTCTTCCTAAGACCGCTTGGCCTCCGACTTAAAGTCCGTCTTCCCCGCCGTCCAGTGCCATGGAAGGCTCTCTTTTCACATTGTCTTCGATCTCGCTCATTTCTTTTTTTGTCAGATAAGGGGGATTGGAAAGGATCAAAGACGGCTTTTCCTTCAAAATCTCCTCCTTTGCCAAAGGAGATAACACATCGAGCTTTTTCACCTCTGCGCGATCCGCAAGGGCAAATTTTTCTCTGTTCTTTTCCGTTAACAAAAGAGCATGGTCGGAAAGATCGTAAAGGACGGCGCGAAGATCACCTCTTTTTTTCAAAAGAGAGAGGCCGACACAGCCTGATCCGCAGCAGAAATCAAATACGACACTCCCCTCTCTTGCTTTCTCACAGGCAAGCTCAACCAAAAGCTCGGTTTCGGGTCTCGGGATCAGTACATTTTCCGAAACAAAAAATTCCTCCCCGCAAAAAATTTCGGTGCCGATATAGTACTGAATGGGATAACCGGTAAGAAGCTTTTCAAGGTCGGAAAGCATTTTCTTTTCAAGCCGTGGGGGAATTTCCTCTTCCGGAAAAAGGATAGGGGCATTTCTATGAAAGCCCGCCTTCTCCAAAAGCGCCGAAAGGAGCGCTCTTTCACTGAAAAAGCGCGCTCCGTTTTGATTTTGATATTCCTTTTTCACTGCAAGAGAAAATTCTTTCAGATTCATTTATTTCTCCTCTGATTGCTCCTCCGATTCTTTCTCTTCGTTCAGCACCTCTTCCGATTTTTCTTCGGGAAGGGCGTTTTCGATTCCTTTGAAAACATCCTCCTCGGAAAATTCATCGGGAAGCGCAGATTTCAGTGCAACGATCGCCACCTCGATCATATCATCGGTAGGTTCTTTTGTGGTAATGCGCTGGATCCAAAGACCGGGTGCGGTAACAAAGCGAATCAATGCATTGTCATGCTTTCCTGCGTAGCGGATGATCTCATATCCAAGCCCCATGGTTACGGGCAAAAGCAGGAATTTTACTCCCACATAAAGGAAAGTATTGCTACGGGTGGCAGGAAAAATCGCGCCGATGAGAAGGCCGATAAAAATACCGACAAGCATCATCAGGATCATAAAGCTGGTACCGCAGCGAGGATGAAATCTCTTCTGGGCTTTGATATTTTCCACTGTCAGCTCCAAGCCCTTTTCATAGCAAAAAATACTTTTGTGCTCCGCACCGTGATACATAAAAGTGCGCTTGATATCATTCATCAAGGAAACAAGGGAAACATAGCTCAAAAAGATAGCAATGCGGAGAACCCCCTCAAGGATCTTGCGAAAAACTTCATATTCCTCGGGAATCAAGCCGGAAATGAATGCAGGCAGCATAATGAAAAGTCCGACACCCAAAACAACACCGAGGACAGTTCCGATCCCCATTACGATGCCCGTAAGACTTTTGCCGAACACCTTCACAAGCCATTTTTCAAACTTTGTTTCTTCTTCGATCTCCAGTGCCTCTGCGGCAAAATTCAATGTAGAAAAGGACAAAGTCATGCTTTCCACAAAACTTACCACACCGCGAATGATGGGAAGCTTCAAAAAGCGGTTCTTCTTTTTGATCTCATTGGGATGACGGTCGCGGATTATGGTGCCGTCCGCTTTTCTTACCGCGGTGGTATAGCTTTCGGGACCGCGCATCATAATGCCTTCCAAAACCGCCTGTCCGCCGACTTTGCCTACGCGCGTCTTTTTTTCTTCCATGGTACTCCTTATCTGAACTTAAGCTGTTCGGCAATGACCGTTGCCTCTTCCAGATGGCTTTCAAAGGCAGGGGTCTTTGCTGTATAAAGAACATTGTAAATGTAGCCGTTAAATGATATGAACCAAGCGCGGAAGGAATACTCCTCACCGGAGAAGGTTGCTTTGTAATTGACGGCAATGGCGTCTGCGCCATCAATCTTCAGCGTACTTCTTTTCAAGCTCTTATCCTGGTTGCGCTCGATCTCAAGATTGGAAAAATTATCCTTAAACTGAGCAAAATAGTAGTTTTCCACATAATCGGGAAGGCTTTTATAGCTTGCCGATGCGGTAAAGGCAGTAATGCTTACATTGGAAAAATCCGTCTCGGAAACGAATGCACTTGTCATACCGGCATCGTTTCGATCCAGAAGCCAATTTGCAGGATAGAAGAAATAATAATCCGTATTTTCATTCTCCGCAAGCAAAAAGCCTTCGGGGATCTCTACATCTTCATTCCCCTTCTTTCCGCAGGAAAAAAGAGAAAAGGTCATCAAAACAGAAAGAGAAAAACAAATGATTCGAAATAGTTGTTTCATATTAAAATCCTTCATATCAATTCTGTAATAATTTCATTGGAAACAAAAAAGCCTTCCGTAGTCAGGGCATATCCTTCGGGGGTCTTTTCACAAAGTCCGTGATCGGACCAAAGAGACATTTTTTGGACCACTTTATCGCAAAAGTCTTTGGGAGCAATTTTTGACAGGGCATCCAGACAAATCCCCTCTTTTCGACGAAGAGAGAGCATCAGATACTCCGTTCGAATGTCTTCTTCAGTTAAAATCTCCGTTTCGGAAATCCTATCCATCGGATTTGAAGCCAAAATAAATTCTTCCACCCCGTCCTTTACATAAAAACGCTTTGACCCGAAGTAGGAATGAGCTCCCGGACCGAATCCAAGATACTCACCGCCTGTCCAGTAGGTTTCGTTATGGTGGGAACGAAAACCGGGTAGTGCCGCATTGGAGATCTCATAATGCTCAAATCCATTTTGTTTTAAAAAATCCGAAGCAAAAAGATACATTTCCCTCACCGATTCATCATCCGGAAGCAGGTCACGCTTTTGATAAAGGGGTACCTGTGGGGAAAGGGTCAATAAGTAAAAGGAAATATGCTTCGGTGAAAGGGAAAGCAAAATTTCAAGACTTTCACGAAAGGAGGAAAGGGTCTGCCCGGGAAGACCGTACATCAGATCAAGACTGATATTATCGATTCCCGCCCTTCTTGCTCGATCCACCGCCGTTTTTACATCCGAAAAGCTGTGGATCCTGCCCAAAGCGGAAAGCTCCTTTTCCGATGTGCTTTGCACACCGAAGCTGACACGGTTTACCCCTTGCGCGGCAAAAGCGGAAAGGATTTCTTCGGAAGCGGATTCCGGGTTCATTTCTGCTGTGATCTCCGCCTCCGGAAGAAGGGAAAAATTCTCCCGAATGGCAGAAAAGATCTCTCCGATCCCCTCTTTGGAAAAAAGACTTGGGGTTCCGCCGCCGAAATAGACGGTAGAAACCGCTCTCCCTCTCGCCTCGGGAAAAGAAGCAAGGCTCTTGCAGAGCGCTTTTTCGTAAAGCCTTTTTTGGGAAAGGTCGGGCAAAGAATAGAAATCGCAGTAATTACACTTTTTCTTGCAAAAGGGGTAGTGCAAATAAAGACTTAATTTATTCATCCAGCTTTAAAACTGCCATAAAGGCATCCTGCGGTACTTCTACCGAACCGAGAGAACGCATCTTCTTCTTGCCTTCCTTCTGCTTTTCCAGAAGCTTTTTCTTACGGGTAATATCGCCGCCGTAGCATTTTGCCAAAACATCCTTGCGCATTGCCTTTACGGTCTCACGGGCGATGACTCTGCCACCCACTGCGGCCTGTACGGGAATTTCAAAAAGCTGGCGCGGAATGTGTTCTTTCAGCTTTTCTGCGATTCTGCGCGCTCTGGCATAAGCCTTATCGCTATGTACAATAAAGGAAAGGGCATCCACAAGATCACCGTTGAGCAAAATATCAAGCTTAACGAGCTTTGAAGGAACATATTCCGTATCGCTGTAGTCAAAGGAAGCATACCCCTTGCTACGAGACTTCAACGCATCGAAAAAGTCGTAAACGATCTCATTTAAAGGTAATTTATAGTGAAGCTCCGTACGGGTGGGCGTGATATACTTCATATCCACAAACTCGCCGCGTCTGTCCTGACACAGATCCATAATGCCGCCCACAAACTCCACGGGAGTAATAATGCTGGCACGAACCACAGGTTCATAGGCCGTTGCAATATTTTCCACAGCAGGGTAATTGGTGGGGTTATCGATAAAGATGGTCTCGCCGCTTGTCAGCTCTAATTTATAGATAACGCTGGGGGCGGTGGTGATCAGATCCAGATTAAATTCTCTTTCCAGTCTTTCCTGGATCACTTCCATGTGCAAAAGTCCCAAAAAGCCGCAACGGAAGCCAAATCCCAGTGCAGCACTGGTTTCGGGTTCGAAGGAAAGGGACGCGTCATTCAAGCGTAACTTTTCCAGTGCCTCACGCAGATCATTATATCTTGCGCCGTCCGCAGGATAGATACCCGAAAAAACAACGGGAAGGGCTTCCTTAAATCCGTCAAAAGGTGCATCGGTAGGATTGTCTACCAAGGTAATGGTATCGCCCACCTTGGTTTCCGCAAGCGTTTTAATGGAAGCGGTCAAATAGCCTACCTGACCGGAATGGAGCGTATCACAGGGAGAAAAGCCGAAGGTCTTCATCGTACCTACTTCGGTTACATCAAATTCGGCACCGGTATTCATCATACGGATCCGACCCCCCTTGGAAAGAGACCCTTCAAAGAGCCTGAAATAAACAATAATTCCCTTATAAGCGTCGTAAAAAGAGTCGAAGATCAGTGCTTTGCAGGGCTTTCCATCTTCCATTTTCGGCGCGGGAATGTATTCCACGATTCCTTCCAGTACCTCTTCAATATTCAGTCCTGTTTTCGCAGAAATGCAGGGAGCATAGTCCGCAGGGATTCCGATCACATCTTCAATCTCCGCCTTAACCTTTTCGGGATCGGCGGCAGGAAGATCCACTTTATTGATCACAGGGAAAAGCTCCAGGTCGTGATCCACCGCAAGATAAGCATTGGCAAGTGTTTGTGCCTGGATACCCTGGGTGGCATCCACTACAAGGATCGCACCTTCGCAAGCGCGAAGAGAACGGGAAACCTCATAGTTAAAGTCCACATGTCCGGGGGTATCGATCAGATTAAACTCATATGTTTTTCCGTCTTTGGCGGTATAATCCAAGGTTACGGCACGGGCTTTGATGGTAATGCCTCTTTCTTTTTCCAATTCCATATCATCCAGAACCTGGGATTCCATTTCTCGTTTTTCAACAGAACCCGTGTGCTCCAGAATGCGATCGGCTAAAGTGCTTTTGCCGTGGTCAATATGTGCAATAATACAAAAATTGCGAATTTCTTTTTTCATTTTTTCAGTCCCGGTCAGATAATTTAATTCCTCTGCGATTCTCTCTTTCAAGATCACGCTTCAGAGCGCTTTCACGCTTATCGTAAAGCTTCTTACCTCGGCAGACACCCACCTCAACCTTTACCCTGCCCTTTTTAAAATAAAGAGACAGGGGAATGAGGGTGTAGCCATCCTTTTCTGTCAAAGCCCGAAGCTTTAAAATTTCTTTTTTATGCATCAAAAGACGACGCTGTCGAAGGGGGTCGCGGTTGAATATATTCCCTTTTTCATAAGGGCTGATATGGATTCCTTTCGCAAACAGCTCCCCATCCGAAATAATAAGATACGAGTCTTTTAAATTGACAGTTCCCTGCCGAATCGACTTTACCTCGGTTCCGTAAAGCTCAATTCCTGCCTCAAACCTTTCTTCCACAAAATAATCGTGATAGGCTTTGCGGTTGGTTGCGGCAGTCTTTGCGTTTTCATTCTTCTGCATCCCGATCCTCTTTCAGAATCTCCTCTGCTTGCTGCGATGGCAAGGAGGAAACATGCTTGAGTTTTCTCTGAATCTGTCTGGTGCGCACACCTACCAAAGCATCCAGGCCACGGTTTGCCTGATCGATCTTTGCCTGTGCATCCCGAAGGGCACTTTCAAACTTATCAAACTCGGTACGAACGGCGCCCAAAACCTCCCAGACCTCACTGCTCCTTTTCTGAATGGCAAGGGTACGGAAGCCCGTTTGAAGAGAGTTGAGCAGTGCCGCCATGGTAGTAGGCCCTGCTATGTTGATCTTATAGTTTCTTTGAAGCACTTCTACCATGCCCATTTTCACTACTTCAGCATAAAGTCCCTCGGTGGGAAGAAACATAATGGCAAAATCCGTAGTGGAAGGCGGAGAAACATATTTGGTATGAATGTCCTTGGCAAATGCCTTGATCCTGCTTTCCAGCTGAGCGCGCTGAATGCGAACCTGCTCGGGAGAGGCTGCATCATACGCCTCCTGCAAATTGACATATGCATCCGCAGGAAATTTAGAGTCTATGGGAAGATACACAACACCGTCGCCGTCGCCGGGAAGGCGGACAGCAAATTCCACACGGTTATTCGATCCGGGAACGGTTGCCACATTGGTTTCATACTGCTCGGGAGAAAGAATTTCCTCCAGAATGGAAGCAAGCTGAATCTCACCCAAGATACCGCGCGTTTTCACATTGGACAAAACCTTTTTCAGATCGCCCACGCCACTGGCAAGCGTCTGCATTTCCCCAAGTCCCTGATAGACCTGCTGAAGCCGTTCACTAACTTCCTTAAAGGATCTGCTGATTCTCTCTTCCAAAGCGGTCTGCAGTTTTTCCTCTACGCTTTGCCGAATTTCCGACAGGCTTTTTTCATTGCCGGAGCGAACCTCGGAAAGCTTGGCATCTACCGTTTCCCGAAGAGCCTGTGCATTTTTTTCCTGAAAAGAGGTAAGATTTACCATCCTTTCATCGACGCCCTTCAAGGCAGTATTCAAATGCTGGGTAAGCTCCGATATTCTTTTGTCCTGCTGACCGGAAACCTCGGTCTGGGTATTTCGCATGGAGCGAGAAAATGCATCCAAGGAACGGGCATTTTCTTCGCTGATCTCACGGCGAGCGGCTCCAAGACTTCTCTCAAGTCTTTCACTGACGCGGTCAAGATCCTCCCTGGAAGCGGTGTCTTTCTCCTCTCCTTTTTTACGCACCGAAAGAAGCGCAAAAAGAGAAAGAATTGCGGAGATTAGGGAAAAGATCAGTACTATGATCCAAATATATTGTTCCATTTTTTCCTTTCTCAGTCGATACTGGTTCCGTTCTCCTTTGCTTTGCGAAGAGCGGTGACATTTGCAAGATGCTGGGGTTCATTATCCGCAAAAATGGTAGAACCGTCAGTATCTGAAATAAAGTAATAATGAGAATGTGTTTCGGGGTAAAGGGTTGCCTGGATTGCTTCCCATCCGGGATTTGCAATGGCAGAGGGCGGAAGTCCTTCATTGCGGTAAGTGTTATAGGGGCTTTCTACCTCAAGATCGGCGTAAGAAAGCTCTTCTTTTCTTTCCTCAAGACAATACTGAACCGTAGCATCCGACTGGAGTTTTCTCATATCCTTGGATTTCAGACGGTTAAAGAAGACACCGGCAATGGGATAAAAATCCGCATTGAATTTACCTTCTTTTTGCACAATAGAAGCCAGGGTCACCACCTGATCAAGATTCATACCCATTTCTTCCAGACGGGCATAGTTATCATCCTCAAACTTTGTATCAAAGGCGGCAAGAAGTTTATCAATGATCGCAATTTCGGTAGAATCGGTATAAAACTCGTAGGTATCGGGGAAGAGATATCCTTCCAGACGATATTTTCTATCCTTGGAAAGCTCGATCTTATCCAAAGCATCCATAAACTTGTAGTCGTAATCAAAGGTGTTGATCGCTTCTACAAAGCCTTCTTTGGTACCGATCCCCTGATCGGTAAACAGGGTGATGATATCGTCCACCGTGTATCCTTCCGGAATGGTGATAGTAACGATTCTTCTCACCTTTCGGTTTTTGATCATGCTGACGATCTGGTCATAATTGAGTGTGGATTTGATCTCATATTCGCCTGCTTTAAAGGCAAGGGGCGGATCCGCATCTCTGTTTTTGAAGCTGATATAAGCGCGGAAGATGGCAGGATATTCGATCAGATCATTTTCCTTTAAGATCTTGGAGACCTCGGAAATCGTGGCATCCTCGGGAATGGTGACCGTTGCCACCACCTCTTCCTTTACCAAGGCAAAAACATCATTGGCCCAGCGAATACCGCAGAAGGAAAGGATCGCGGAAATTCCCACAACTACCCCAATATAGATCAGGGCGATCAGTGCCGTTGAGCCAAGAGAAAGCTTTTCCTCGGGCACCTGCTCCTTAGGCGCTTTTTTCTTGGCCTTTTTCTTTGCAGCCACGGGAGCGAACTTTTGCTTTAATGCATTCGGCTGTACAGAAGAAGCCGCTTTTTTTTGCGCGCTCTCTTCCAAGACCGTATTGATCTTGCCCACACGAGTTGCAGCAGCTTTTGCGGCACTGCTTGCAATGCGAGGCGCTTTTACACTGCTGATCTTTCGGGTTTCGGAAGCAGGCTTTGCTGTCATTTTTTTCTTTGTGGGAATATTTTCTCCGGAAGGCGCACCCTCTCTTCTTTTTGCGGAAGGTGCCTTTTGCTCCCCTTCCTCGGAAGAAGCTTTCTTTTTCGGAGAAACTAAAATGTCGATGGTGTTTTCTTTGTTTTGACGATTCTGATCGTTGTGCAGATCAAGTTCATTCATTTCGTTCATAAGTTAACCTCTTTGAATACTTGAGATACCAAACCGATAAATATAACCACACAGCCAAGGAAGGTAGGTGTCAGAAAAATCTCCTTTAAGGAATTGAAGAACTTATTTTTGGGAGATTCTTCTTTTTCTTCCTGGTGTATTGCTCTTGCTTTTTCAACTTCTTTTCTCAAAAGTTCCTTGCGGCTTTGAAGAAGCTCACCGTAAACCTTTCCCTGATAGATATTTTCAAGGCCCGAAAACATAAAAACAAACAGGAGAATAAAAATAGCAAACAAAATATAAGGTAAAAGCGGACTCTTTCCGGCCTGACGCAAATATTCCACCACGGAAGGACGGGCATACTCATGTGAAAAATTCACCAAAACATGAAGAATCATACCGGGAACAATGGAATCGGAAGCCAAAGCAATGATTCCGAAAACCACACCCATAAACAGGTAATAGAAAAAGTTTTCCAGAGAAATATGGACCATTGCAAACATAATAGCAGAGACGGCCACTGCCAGGTAAGAGCCGTATTGACGGTATTCCTCCAGTAAAATACCGCGGAATACCAGTTCCTCAAAAATCGCAGGAAGAAGAATGGTACATAAAATCGTCAAAAAAAGATTGTTGCTATCTACAGGAATTACCACAGCAGAAGGTGTGGTGACCATTGCGGAATCGAAGAAAAAAAGTCCCATG
>JAZUOK010000253.1:0-3814 GCA_045604665.1 Eubacteriales bacterium
ACAGGAGCAGCCAGAAAAAGAAAAGACACGCGAGAGCGTGTCTTTTCTTTTTCAATGAAATTCGTTCCTTGCGGAACGAGTGAAATATTGCTACGCAATATGAAATACGCTTCGCGTATGAAATATGCCTACGGCATATGAGGCACGAATTTTATTTCACATTTTGCCAACGGCAAAATATTTCATAATCCGCAAGGATTATTTCATATGGCGAAGCCATATTTCATTACATCTTGATCTATTTGCCATAAACAAAAAAGCCGCAGAATTGCGGCTTTTTATTTTGCGTTTTTTTCTTTTTTTGCATTTGTTTCGGAAAGGCCGAGGAGGTAATCGGAAGAAACCTTAAAATACTTGCAAAGGGCGATGATATCGCCGATATTTGGCTCGTATTTGCCACATTCGATATAAGAGATTTTTCGCTGGGTCATACCGACGGCTTTGCCAAGTTGGGTTTGATTTAAATCTTGATCTTCTCGCAAATTCCGGATCTTATCGCCAAAGGATAAATTCATATTTCCACCTCCGTCTTTATTCTGCCATAGACGGAAAGTTTCTATTGACAAATAGACGGAAACTGTCTATAATTGAATAAATAAATCTTTTTTGGAGGAATAAAAATGTTTTGTTCTAAATGTGGAAATGAAATTAAAAACGATGTTAAATTTTGCTCAATGTGCGGTAATTCTGTTTCGACGGATACTGTAGATTCAAATAATCAATCGAATAATACAAACCCTACCCATCACGAACTTCCAAAATGCAATTATTGCGGTAACATCGCCCCTTGGAAAGTGGGCCCTGTATTAAGACCTATGGATTTTGTAATTGGTATAGCTCTGCTGTTTCTTGGATTTATTCCGGGATTTGTTTATATTGGCGTTGTAGCTTTAATTCGTTCGAATGAAAAGAACCGTGAAAAAATTTGTACGAAATGCGGAGCAAGGAATATGTTTACAAATCTGTACTGAACTTTCCGTTTTCATATCCTTCTTTTTCTATTTACTTTCTTGTGGATGAAAAAAGTTCACTGTTTTATAGCGCACCCTACGGGGTGTGCTTTTTTTAATAAAGTACTTGCATCTTTCGGAAAATGGGAGTATAATGAAACTATAAAAGACGCTTGGCGAATAAAATAAATGCCGTTTGACGAATAATATAATGTACGCTTGACGAATAATAAATTCATCGTTTGGCGAACATTGCGGGGGAGAAAGATGGATACAAAAGAGTATATTCAGATCAAAGAGGCGGCGGAAAAATGGGATATTTCCGTACGGCGCGTACAGAAGCTTTGTGCGGAAGGGCGGATCCTCGGGGTTGTGCGCATGGGTCGTGACTGGATGATCCCGAGAGATACGGTGCGCCCCATCGACGGCCGAACAAAGGCCGGGAGAGCCTCTCAGATTCAGCAAAGCTATCTGGACATGCCCATGCCGCGAAAAACACCCTTTTTACATATGACAAGCCTTTATCATACTCCCGGCTGTGGGGAAGAGGCCATCGTGAACCTTGCAGGAAACCACGAGGCGCAGACCCTTTTTGCTGCAGAGATCGCCTATTCCAGAGGAGAGATCGATCCGGTGTATGAAAGTGCAAATTACCTTTTGGAAAAGCATTCGGGCTTTTATGCGGTGCTTTCCGCAGGTATGCTGCTGGCACAGTGCGCCATCTGGAGGGGAGACCTTGAGATGTGGCGCAAAGCCAAGATCCATATTTCCGAGGCAAAGGCCAAGGACGACAAGGACCGAGAGATCCTGACCCTTTGTATCTGCGCCGTAGACAGTATGCTTTACGATGTAAAGGACTTTCCCGATTGGTTTAAAACGGGCTGCTTTGAGCTTTTGCACAAGGACTCTCTTCCTGCTGCCAAGGTATATTATGCCAAGTATCTCTATGCGGCAGGTCACGGAATTGCATCCAAGACCATCGAGCTGGAAGGCATTTCGGGTCTTGCGCTGATGGGGCTTTTGCCTGCTACCATTGAGCCTATGATCTCCCAAGCGATGGCGGATAAAACGGTGATCGCAGAGATCTATTTGCGCTTGACCTGCGCTGTTACCTATCATTACAGTAAAAATGACGAAAAGGCGATCCGCCATATAGACAAGGCCATTTCCCTTGCCTTGCCCGACCGCTTTTACGGTGTGCTTGCAGAGTACTGCCGCATCATCGGTCCCTTGATCGAAAAGAGACTGAAGATCGTGGATGAAGGGGCGTGGAATGAGGTAAACCGTTTGTTTAAAATTTATGTGGCAAACTGGTCCAAGCTTGGCAGTAAGATCACGGGCCGTCAGATCATTGCAAATCTTTCGGAGCAGAACCGTGCCGTTGCCCGTCTTGCGGCGTTTAAACTCAGTGATGCGGAGATCGGACGGAGAATGAATATGTCCGTTTCCGGTGTAAAACAGGCCATTCGAACCATCAAACAAAGAAGCGGTCTGGAGCGCGAGGATTTTGCCGCGATCCTGTAAATTGAGATATCCCAGATCCCTCTGAAAAGTTATATTTTGAAAAAATCGGTGTATCCGAAAATGCCCAAAAAAGTTATATGGAGAAGAAAATTCCCCCGAAAAGTTTGTACTTTTTTTCTCTTTTTAGGTAATACCCAAGAAAAGGAAGGTCTGCTATACTGTTATCAGCTCGATAGCGTATGGCAGATTTTCTTTTTGCTTTATGCCGAAAGGAGAAAATATGTTAACAAAACTATTTGCCTCGGTGGGAGAGAACAAAGAATCTCCGCCGAAGGAAGGGGATCTTTTCAAGATCATAGAAATACACGGAAAGCGATTTGAAATACGGTACGGATTTTATGAGGAATCCGATCGGCAAAGTAAGTTTGCCGAGCCCATTGAGATCTATCCGGATTTCATAAAAGAGCCCCAATATACAGATGAAGGTGTTCCGTTTGTTACGGCAATTCAGATGCCTTGCGGGCATTTTGGCGGTAAAAGAGATGAAAACAGCACTTGCGAAGAATGTTCCTTTTATCAGCACTGCGAGGAGCTTTTGGGGATCTGCATCTGCCCTGAAAACAAAAAGAATGATCGGATGCGGCAAATCGAATAGCAAATAAAGAAAAAATCATCATTATATAAATAGAGAACAAATCCCAAGGAGGATAACAAAATGACAAAGAAAAGATTTTCTCAAAGAATGCTGAGCCTGTTTCTCGCGCTGGTAATGCTTCTTTCCTATTTGCCGCTGAGCGTATTTGCGGCTTCTCCCCTTTCCAGATCGCACATTGTGGGAGCCATCACCGATCCCGGCACGGCAGACAGCTGGGAGCACATGATGGGAACCGACACGGACGGCAACCGCTATGCAGGACGCATGTGGGTGGACAAATCCGTTTACAAAAACGGCGACACCGCAAACCTTGGCGGCGGTTCCTCTTTTCAGGTAGCATTGGAAGAGGACGAAGCGTTTCAGATCGTATTTTCCGCACTGGGTTCTACCATGACCACAAAAGAGACCGTGACCACCACCGGCCCCATGGATGTGGTTCTGGTTCTGGACACCTCTACCTCGATGGACGATGAGGACGCCAGTGGCGTGACCCGTCTTGAGCGCACCATTACTGCGGCAAACAGACTTCTTGATGACCTTGCAACCCTTCGCGATGTGCGCATTGCCATTGTTACCTATAACAGAGACAGTGAAACTGTTCTGCCTTTGGCAAAGTACACAAACGGGATCGATCTTGTGGTTACCGATTATTATAACAACGGATCTTCCGATGCAGGCGTTGTGACCGCTTACGACAACAACCGTACTTTTCTCGGTAAGGACAGCGGTTATACCATGGGTACCA
>JAZUOK010000254.1:0-5516 GCA_045604665.1 Eubacteriales bacterium
CAGACCTACGAGCCTTACGAGGGCACCTGGCAAAGCTACTACAACGGCAGAAATACCAATGTGGACTTTACCAAGTGGTTCCACGACCTGTACCGTCCGAATCACCGTCCGTACGATCCCAGAGAGATCGATGTGATCCGTGAATTTTGCACCCTTGCAGACAAGGACTTTGAAGAAATCAAGAAATAAAGACAGAAAAAGCGCCTTTTGAAGGCGCTTTTTTTATAAAAAGTATGCATTTATCCGCATTTTTATTGAATTTTTGTGCAAAAAGTCATTTACAAATCCACTTTAGCGTGCTAAAATGATGGTTATAGTAATAAAGAGGAAGAAAATTTCCTTTTCATTGCCAAATACCTTTTTAAAAAGGAGTCAAAATTATGAAGAATCTGAAGAAACTGTTCGCTGCATTTCTGGCACTGACCATGATCCTCGGTCTTGCTTCCTGCGGCGGCGCAAACTACACCGCTGAAAACACAGAATATGTGATCGGCTTCTCCGGTCCTCTTACCGGTGCTGCTGCGGTTTACGGCGTAGCAGTTAAGAACTCTGCTCAGATGGCAGTTGACGAGATCAACGCTGCCGGCGGTCTCAACGGCGTAAAATTTAAGCTTGTTTCCACCGACGATACCCACGATGCCGCAAAGGTTGCCGCAAACTACGCCAACATGTATGAAGGCGGTATGCAGTTATCCCTCGGTACCGTTACCACCGCGTCCGGTCTTGAGTATTCCAAGCTCTCCGCAGAAGACAATGTGTTCTTCCTCACCCCCTCCGCTTCCGGTGACGACATCCCCAAAACCGGCAACGGCTTCCAGATGTGCTTTGCAGACGGTAACCAGGGTAAGGTTGCTGCAGACTATGTAAACTCTACCGGACTGAAAAAGATCGGTATCTTCTACAAATCCGACGATGCTTACTCCAACGGTATCTTCAAGCAGTTCAAGGATAATCTTGATAAAGAGATCCAAACCGTTGAAACCGTGTTCACCGGCGACGCGCAGGACTTCTCCGCACAGATCTCCAAGCTCAAGGATTGCTCCTTCATCTTTATGCCCATCTACTATCAGCCTGCTTCCGTATTTATGAACCAGGCAAAGGACATCATCGCACCCGATGCTGTATACTACGGCTGCGACGGCTTTGACGGCCTTGCAGGTCAGTTTGAAGACTTCTCCGTCATTCCTCAGGAAGTTTCCATGCTCTCTCACTTCGACTCCAACGCTACCGAAGGTGCAGCAGCAGACTTTATTAAGAAGTACACCGAAAAATTCGGTGCAGAAACCCTGAACCAGTTCGGCGCTTCCGCTTACGACTGCATTTATGCCATCGTAGGTGCTATGAAAGCTGCTATCGACGGCGGCAAAGAGATCCCCGTAACCATTTCCGCATCTGATCTTTACGAGATCCTGATGGAAGAATTTAAGGGTGACTTCTCCTACTCCGGCGTTACCGGTAACGACATCACCTGGGAAAAGAACGGCTATGTTTCCAAGGAAGCGGTAAAATACACCTTGAAGGTAGCAAACTCCGCAGCAAAATAAGCTTTTTCCCCAAGAAAATTTCACATTCTTTGCCGACGCAAAAATTTTTGCGTCGGCAATTGTCGTCATAAGAAATAAATCGTAAGGTATGATTTCATGAAATTGATCGAAACACTCATCAACGGTCTGAGCATGGGCAGCACCTATGCCATGATCGCTTTGGGTTACACCATGGTATACGGCATTGCCAAAATGCTGAACTTCGCCCACGGCGATGTTATTATGGTCGGCGGTTATATGATCTTCGTCACCATGACCACCATGGGAAACCCCTTTGCCGCGGCCCTTGCCGCCGTTCTCTTTTGTATGCTTCTCGGTGTTACCATCGAAAAAATTGCCTATAAGCCCCTGCGCGGTGCCTCTCCCTTGGCAGTACTCATTACCGCCATCGGTGTCAGCTATCTTCTGCAGTCCACCGCACAGATCATTTTCGGTACTGCACCGAAAATGGTTATGATCGCAGATCTTGGCAATCTTTCCATCGGTAGTTTTACCCTGCCCGTTTATACCATCGTTACCCTTGTCACCTCTATGATCATTATGACCATTCTGACCCTTTTTGTAAAATACACCAGGATCGGCCGCGCCATGATCGCCGTTTCCGAGGATAAGGGTGCGGCACAGCTGATGGGTATCAATGTAAACGGCATTATTATGATCACCTTTGCCATCGGTTCGGCGCTTGCGGCCTTTGCAGGGCTTTTCATGCTGATGAAATCCCCCAGCCTTACCAACACCATGGGTGCAATGCCCGGTATCAAGGCCTTTACCGCAGCGGTAATCGGCGGTATCGGCTCCATTCCCGGTGCTATGCTGGGCGGTATTCTCATGGGCGTGGTAGAGGCATTTTCCCTCACCGTTCCCGTGATCGCTCCCTATACCGATGCCATTGAATTTATCATTCTCATCATCATTCTCCTGGTGCGTCCCACCGGTATTTTAGGTAAGAAAAGGAGGGAGAAGGTATAATGAACTTGAAAAACATCAAGTGGAAGCATTATGTTTCCTATGCAGTTCTGATCTTAGCTACGGTTGTTTTGGCCGCCCTCTCTTTCTCCGGCGTCTTGAGAAGCTCGGGTATTTATCTTTTGGAAAAGATCGCCATTGCCATTATGCTCACCCTTTCCCTCAGCATGGTAGTAGGCTTTTTGGGCGAATTATCCCTGGGTCATGCAGGCTTTATGTGCCTGGGTGCATACCTTGGCGGTAAATCCTCCGTTCTTTTGGAGCCGGTTCTCGGCGAATACCCTGCGCTCTTTGTTTCCATTCTTGTAGGCGGTATCATCGCCGCCCTGTTCGGTGTGATCATCGGACTACCTGCACTGAGACTGCGCGGTGACTATCTTGCCATTGTTACCCTGGCATTCGGTGAGATCGTTCGCAGCGTCTTTATGAACTCCTCCGAGGAAAGCTTCGGCGGTTCCTTGGGCCTTTCCACCCCCCGTTTTGATAAAAGCACCCTCTTTATCATCGCCCTTGTCCTTGTGATCGCGTGCCTTGCCGTTACCCAGAACCTGATCCGTTCCAAGCACGGCAGAGCCATCACCTCCATCCGAGACAATGAGATCGCCGCAAGAGCAACGGGTATCAATGTAACAAAATACAAATTGGCGGTCTTTACCATCTCCTCTTTCTTTGCAGGTGTGGCAGGTGTTCTTTACAGCTACTCCAATTTTACCGTACAAAGCACCAATTTTGACTATAACTACTCCATCGAGATCCTCGTTATGGTGGTTCTCGGCGGTATGGGCAGCATTACAGGCTCTATGATCTCCGCTACCCTCATTACCTTCCTGGATGTAGAATTGCAGACCATTCTCACCGGCAACCTTGCAGTGCTGCAGGATCTTTTTTACGCGCTGATCCTGATCGTGCTTGTCATTTATAATAACGCCCCGGCCCTTCGTCCTTTCCGGGAAAAGTACAATTTGAAAAAGCTTTTTGCAAGCCTTCGGGCACACAACCCTGCCCACATCAAGGACGACGAGGCAAAATGGGACAGAGTTCCTACCAAGATCCAAATGGACGAGGTCCTTTCCGTGGACCTTCAGGTCTCCTCTCCCTACACCCCCGATAAAGGCCAAAAGGAGAATAAAAAATGAGTGAAATCGTTTTAAGAACAGAAAACCTCGGCATCTCCTTCGGCGGACTGAAGGCTGTACAAAACCTTGACCTCACCATCAAAAAAGGTCAGCTTTACGGTCTTGTAGGCCCCAACGGTGCCGGTAAGACCACCGTGTTCAATATGATCACCGGTGTGTATAAGCCCACCACGGGAAAATTTTTCCTGTGTGATGAAAACCTCACCGGCAAAAGCCAGGAAAACATCAACCACAAGGGCATCGCAAGAACCTTCCAGAACATTCGTCTGTTCAGCAATATGAGCGTGATCCGAAATGTTATGGTAGGCCTTCACAATCAGGAAGAATTTAAATGCGGCATTCTCACAAGTATTTTCCGTCTGCCAGCGCACTTCAAGGTAGAAAAGAAAATGCGCGAGAGAGCAAAAGAGATCCTTTCCGTAGTGGGCCTTTTGGAAGAACGCAACAACCTTTCCTGCAACCTTCCCTACGGCAAGCAGAGAAAGCTTGAGATCGCGCGCGCCCTTGCCACAAACCCCAAGCTCCTTTGTCTTGACGAGCCTGCGGCAGGTATGAACCCCCAGGAAACGGCAGATCTGATGGAGATCATCCGCCGCATCCGAAATGATTTTGATATGACCATTCTTCTCATCGAGCACGATATGAAATTCGTATCCGGCCTTTGCGATGAGATCACCGTACTGAACTTCGGCACCGTACTTGCCCAGGGCAAGCCGGAAGATGCCCTGAACGACCCCGAAGTTATCAAAGCATATATAGGAGGATGATGCCATGGCACTGCTTGAAGTAAAAGATCTATCAGTATACTACGGCGTGATCCAGGCGCTGAAGGGAATCAGCTTTGAAGTAAACGAAGGCGAGATCGTCACCCTCATCGGTGCCAACGGTGCCGGTAAGACCACTACCATGCAAAGCGTGATCGGTCTGATCCCTTCCCGAAGCGGAGAAGTCATCTACGACGGACAGGACATTACCAAAATGCCCTGTCACAAGATCGTTCATCTGGGCATGAGCCAGGTTCCCGAAGGCAGACGCATCTTCCAGGAATTGACCGTTTACGAAAATCTTGTAATGGGCGGCTATTCCCTGAAGAACAACTCCGCCTTTAAGGAAGATGTGGAAAAGATCTATGCCCGTTTCCCTCGCCTTGCGGAAAGAAGAAATCAGATCGCAGGTACCCTTTCCGGCGGCGAACAGCAGATGCTGGCTATGGGCAGAGCGCTTATGTCTCACCCCAAGCTTCTGATGCTGGACGAGCCCTCTATGGGTCTGTCTCCCCTTTTGGTGGACCAGGTATTCGAGATCATCAAAGACATTAACAAAGACGGTACTACCATTCTCTTGGTAGAACAAAACGCCGGAAAATCTCTGGCAATTTCCGACAGAGCCTATGTTCTGGAAACAGGAAGCATCGTTCTTTCCGGTACCGGAAAAGAGCTGGCCTCCAGTGACGAAGTGAAAAAAGCCTATCTTGGCGACGCAGGGAAGCGAAACGACGAAGTTTGATTTTTTAACTCTTCTTCCGCTTTATACCCTCTCAAAATTTATCCCTTTTTTGTCGAAAAAGGATTTACTTTGTCGGCAAAATGTATTACAATATCAACGCTTAAAAAATGCAAGGAGTTAAAAAATGAAAATTTCATCCCTTCAGGAAAAAAGATATGCCTATCAGCCCAAGCTCCCCGGAATGCTTAAGGGCGGCGCACAAAACATCTGTGTAAAAGAAGGAAAAGAGACCCAGAGTGTGGCCGATCAAGACAAGATCCGCGCTCTTTTCCCCAATACCTACGGTAAAAAGGAGATCACCTTCCAGAAAGGCGAAAACACCTCCGAAAAGAAAAATCACACCATCGGCGTGATCCTCTCCGGC
>JAZUOK010000255.1:0-2319 GCA_045604665.1 Eubacteriales bacterium
AGCCTAGGAGTTGATAATATGCCTTGTCTTCCTAAGACCGCTTGGCCTCCGACTTTGTTATTCTTTGTGAAAGACTATGTATCGCCCAGCAAAATCGGTCGATTGGTGTCAATGCTGTCAGCAAAGGTTCTCCCTCACGGATCCGTAAGCTGCGTCGGATCTCCTTGGGGATCACCACACGGCCAAGATCGTCAATGCGATGTACTATACCTGTTGCTTTCATCTATAAAAACTCCTTGCTTTCCAAATTTGTACTGTTAGTATTTGTAAAAGCAAGGAGATTTATGCTATGTATTATTTTTTAGTGGAGCTGTGCTAAGCGGAGACCAAAACTTACAGCACGCCCATCAAAATGCATCCCAATACGAAAACACCTGCGCCAACCGCGGTGGGGAACAGGATGCCGAGCTTAAACTCGGGCTTCCAGTTCAGTTTCTTGCAGTTTGCATTGAATTTGATGCAGTATGCAACGTATCTGATAGGTGTGAGCACGATCCCGATGAAGATGGTCAGGATCAGCTGTAAAAACATCATGCCCAGCTTGCCGCCCAGGTCTACGTCGTAGGTTTTGTGTCCGTCCGCGTAGGTGGTTTCGATCACGTAATCGTAATTGAAGATGTTCTTAAAGCCGTGGCGGCGCACAGAAATAACCGACGGGACGGAAATTACAAGCGCGCCCACAATGGCAAGGAGAGGGGTGATTTTCATCCCCACCGTGACAAGAAGCCAGCCGATACAGCAGAAAATAATGATTTTCCAAATTTCCCTAAGACCATGGTTCATTTTTTCCAGAGCATCGTTTTCCAAAGCATTGAGTTCTTGGTTGTTCGTTTGTTCGTTCATGCGCGTTCTCCTTCTTATTAGTGTTACAAAAGTAATACTTTTGTATTGCATATTGTACTATATATTTTGGTTTTTGTCAATAGTATAATGCAATTATTGTGTCGAAAGAATATTAGCAAGAGATGCTCAAGTCTGAAAAAGGGTTCCTTTCTCAAACTTGATTTTTGTGGCTTTGCTCACAAACTTTTTTAGCAATCGCCCGCAAATGAGGGCTACGAAAGGAATGGTCATAAGTATGAACGAAACGCTCAAAATCAAAAAGCGTGGCGAAGACGGAACAAAGATTATTTCCGTAAGAATCAAGGAAGATACGTTGGATAAGTTGGATAACTTATGCAAGGAAAGCAATTATTCCAGAAATGAACTTATCAATCTGATTTTAAAATACGGGATCGAAAATATAGAGATCATATAGCAAAAGAAGAGAGGTGCACTTCACCTCTCTTCTTTTGCGTTGGAGGCAATATGCGCATGGGGATTGCTTTTTCGAAACGCGTAGTGTATACTGTACAAAAAGGAACCGAAAGGAGTACCGTATGATTTTTAAGTATGCAAATTTTACCATCGACGTGGACGTGGAGCGTACACGGGCATTTTATCAATGTGCCGACGTTCCCATCGTGGGCGAGCAGTGCGGGTGCGCCGACTGCCGAAATTTTGGGAAAGCCATCTTAAAAGCCCCCGATACGGTGCTTGATGCCTTGCGTGTGCTTGGGATCGATCCGCAAAAGCCCGCCGAGACCTTCAGCATTACCGGGGACATGGAAGAAGACGGAACCATTTGGTACAACGGCTGGTATCATCTTTGCGGAACCATCGTGGAAGGGACGGAAGCTTGGGAGGACGCCTATTCCCCGGATCCCGGCTTTCGATTTAACATGCTTCCCGTACGGAGGATGGATTTGCTTCACAAGGCATTTCCTTCGCCCGTGATTCAATTGGAAATCTATACGTATCTTCCTTACGTTTTGGACATTCCTTTCAAACGATAATACAGCAAAAGCGAGGGACAGTTCACCTCGCTTTCTCTTTTTTTACGGTCTTGACTATTTTTCACCCTGTGTGCTATAATAGAGCAAAGAACACTGCATAGAGGTTACAAAGTGGATATCAACAAGCTGCTTGCGGGAATACAATGCGATTGCGGCAGGCATCACACCTGTGATATTGAATACGTCTATATCGAAAGCGGTGCTATCAAGCATCTTTCCGAAGTTTGTGCCGCATACCGTCATATCTTGCTGGTCGGGGACGAAAACACCTTTGCCGCCGCAGGGGAGAGGGTTCTTTCCGCCCTTGCAGGCAAGGCCTTGGAGCAAGTGATTTTTGACGGCAAAGAGCTTCTCGTACCCAACGAAATTGCCATTCAAACCGTGGCGGAGCGTTTGGATGGTGTGGAGATCCTTGTGGGCATCGGATCGGGGGTGATCCAGGATCTGTGCAAATACGTTTCCTTCTTCCATAAGGTCCCCTACG
>JAZUOK010000256.1:0-3432 GCA_045604665.1 Eubacteriales bacterium
ATTCAATGTCCTTGCTTCAAGCCTTATAAGCTTCAGCTCCGCCGACGCGGGACATCCTTCCTTTATCGACTCATCCTCCAGCGAGAAGAAAACCGGAACAGCCACATTCACGGTATTGAGTCCGCCTTCCTCGCTGCGGTAAATAACGCAGCCGTGTTTCTTGATATACAGAAAGAGTTCGGCTCCTTCCGTGCATATCTGAAAACATTTACAAGGGAAAGGGTCTGTGTTGAGACAGATCGCATCACTTCCCATTTGTCGGATGTGCTGTCAGAGGACCTGAAAAAAAGAGGAATGAAATTTGTTGGCAGTACGATTATTTATTCCTACCTGCAAGCCATCGGCATCATTGTTTCCCACGAGCCGGGTTGCTTTCTTTACAGAGAAAAATAAAAAGGTTCAGCATTTTGCTGAACCTTTTTTCTTTAAATGAAAGAGGAAATAAAAATTTCAAGTCCGATGAAGATCAGAACCACGCCGCCCAAAACAGAGGCTTTGCCAGAAAGCTTGGTACCAAATCTTTTTCCGATCTCAACACCGCCGAAGCAGATCACAAAGGTGATCGCAGCAATGATTAGTGTTGCCAGAAGGGCACGGGCAAAATTATAATCTGCAATGGTAAAGCCAACGGATAGCGCATCAATGGAGGTGGCGACGCCTTGTACCAAAAGGGTACCGAAACCAAGCTTCTTTTTCAAAACACAAATATCGTCCCCATCTTTGCAGGGGTGAAGACCGTCATACAGCATCTTTCCGCCGATAAAGAGAAGAAGTGCCAGAGCGATCCAAGGAATGAAGGGCCGGAACATAATAAAATGCTCCACAAAGCTGTGTACCAAAAACCATCCGATCAAAGGCATTGCTCCTTGAAATGTAGCAAAGATCAGTGCAATCAGAAGGGCTTTTTTCTTGTGCATTTTCGCCTCGCTCAAGCCATCTGCCAAAGAAACGGAAAAAGCATCCATTGCAAGACCTGCGCCAAGGCAAAAGTTTTCGATCAAAAAGGATATTTTCATTTTTTCACCTGTCATATGATATTCGGAAGCAATAAAAAAAAGACTCCATGCATAGGAAAATCTATACATGAGTCTCGCAATTCAAAACAAGCCAGGCAAAAGCCAATATGTTGACTTGTTACGCAAAGCGTCTGCTACTCCCTCAAGCAAAGAGAAGTTTAGCATAAGGATGATATTTTGTCAAGTTTTCGGCGAATAATCTTCATTGAATTTTCTTCCAATCGGTTGACAAAAACAAGTTCATCCTGTATAATAAATAGGTTCATAGGGATGTCGCCAAGCTGGTTAAGGCACAGGACTTTGACTCCTGCATCCGTGAGTTCGAATCTCGCCATCCCTGCCAAAAATCGACAGGTTCCGACCTGTCGATTTTTTATCCATTGCGAAAGCAATGGTATATCATCACGCGGCACGCGTGTATCTTATCGCCGAAGCTGTATATCATCAGCCGCAGGCTGCATTTTCTTTCGCAATGCTGATATACAATCCCTGCGGAATTGATGATATGCAAGACTCCGTCTTGATGATATACACGGCTTCGCCGTGATTTCCATGAAGGTTTAAATATATACGAAATAAAGACCAAGCGCAAGCTTGGTCTTTATTGATTCTCCGAAAAAATTCTCTTATATTCCTTCGGAGACATCTTTTTATATAGGCGAAAGGTTTTTGAAAAGTAACTGGAATCATTGAATCCGC
This sequence comes from Eubacteriales bacterium, assembly GCA_045604665.1. Lineage (GTDB taxonomy): Bacteria > Bacillota > Clostridia > Oscillospirales > SIG627 > RGIG5579. The sequence continues at coordinate 1,716 of JAZUOK010000256.1, forward strand.
TGTCAAATGCGGCTCTGGTAATACTTTTTTTATTTACGGTCATCTCGTTGCAAGCATTTTCAATGCGAAGCTCATTTACATAGGTAATGGGCGTCTTTGAAGTGTATTCCTTGAAAATACGGCAGAGGTATTTTTCGTCTACACCGGATACCTCCGAAAGCTTTTCAAGGGTAATGGGCGTGTGAAAATTTTCCTGTATGTAGCGAACGGCTTTTGTCACTGCCCGCTCACTTCTGCTGTGGAAAACCTCTTCTTTCGGTAAAATATATTTTTCCCGGTACAGAAGAGAAAAAATCTGAAATAAAATTCCAAGGATCTCCAGCTCTTTTGCATCATTTTTTGCATTGACTGAATCAAACAGAGAAGAAACAAATAAATAGAGCGGATCACTGTTTTTCGTGAGGAGACACTCGATCTCTACCTCCGATCCTAAAATGGGAAGAAGGTATTTTTCAATCATGTCGCCGCTTTGTCTGAAAAGCATATTTAAATCAAAAACAACGCATTCGTAAACACATCTTTTTGGGGTGGCACGGTGCAGGGTCCTGCAACCAACAAATAAAACATCACCTTTTTTCAGTTTTTTTGGAGTATTGTTCAGGTACAGAACAAGTTCCCCCTCCAAAACGCGAATGATCTCAAATTCCTTGTGCCAATGTGCTTGCATTACATACTGGGGATGAGATTTGTCCACAAAATAGTATTGAAGAGGAAATTTTGGAGAACCGTGTCTTTTTTTCTCTGCATATTCCGCGTATCGCATAAATACCTCTATGGTGAATATTGTTATAGTTTTAACGAAAATACAACAAGTATTATATCAAAAAGTATACTATAATGCAATATAGAAATCTTATTTTGGAGGTAGAAATATGGCAAAATCAAGACTTGTTGGCTCTTACCCCGTAATCGGCATCCGTCCTACCATTGACGGCAGAAGAGGTGTTTTGGGTGTTCGTGAGTCCTTGGAAGAACAGACTATGAATATGGCAAAAAGCGCTGCAAAGCTTTTTGAAGAAAATCTTCGCTATTCCAACGGTGAACCTGTAAAGGTTGTTATCGCCGATACTACCATCGGCCGCGTTGGGGAAGCTGCTGCCTGTGCAGACAAATTCCGCAAGGAAGGCGTTGACATTACCTTGACAGTTACTCCTTGCTGGTGCTACGGCGCAGAAACTATGGATATGGATAAAGACACCATTAAGGCTGTTTGGGGCTTTAACGGTACCGAGCGTCCCGGCGCTGTATATCTTGCTTCTGTTTTGGCAACCCATGCACTGAAGGGTCTTCCTGCTTTCGGTATCTACGGACATGAGGTTCAGGATGCAAATGATACTTCCATCCCCGCGGATGTAAAAGAAAAGCTTCTCCGCTTCGGCAGAGCTGCTGTTGCAGTTGCTACCATGCGCGGTAAATCCTATTTGCAGATCGGTTCCATCTGTATGGGTATCGGCGGTTCTATCATTGACCCCAACTTTATTGAAGATTATTTGGGAATGCGTGTAGAATCCGTGGATGAGGTTGAGATCATCCGTCGAATGACCGAAGGAGTTTACGACGAAGCAGAATATCAGAAGGCACTGAAATGGACCAAAGAAAACTGCATCGAAGGTTTTGATAAGAATCCCGAGAATCTGCAGAAGGACAGAGCCCGTAAAGACGCTGATTGGGAATTTGTCGTTAAGATGATGATCATCATCAAGGATCTGATGAACGG
>JAZUOK010000257.1:0-3011 GCA_045604665.1 Eubacteriales bacterium
AGGGCTTGAAGAGCTCAATGGCCATTTCCTTGGGAAGACCGCACTGATAAAGCTTCAGTTCGGGTCCTACAACGATAACGGAACGGCCGGAGTAGTCAACACGCTTACCGAGAAGGTTCTGACGGAATCTACCCTGCTTGCCGCGGAGCATTTCGGTCAGAGACTTCAAGGCACGGTTGCTGGGGCCGGTGACCGGCCGCCCGCGACGACCGGTGCCGATCAGTGCGTCAACTGCTTCCTGAAGCATTCTCTTCTCGTTGCGGATGATGATCTCGGGAGCGCGGAGCTCCAGCAATCTCTTCAGACGGTTGTTACGGTTGATTACTCTGCGGTAAAGATCGTTGATATCACTGGTAGCAAATCTGCCACCGTCCAGCTGTACCAAAGGTCTGATCTCGGGAGGAAGCACGGGAAGCACTTCCAGGATCATCCATTCGGGACGGTTGCCGGAAAGACGGAAATCCTCTACGATCTCAAGTCTCTTTGCCAAGCGGAGCTTTTTCTGTCCGTTGGCGTTATCCATCTCCTCGCGGAGCTCTACGGACAGTTTTTCCAGATCCAGTTCCGCAAGAAGCTTTTTCACTGCTTCTGCGCCCATGCCTGCTTCAAAGTCATCTTCATACTTTTCTCTTGCGGCACGGTACTCCTGCTCGGTTAAAAGCTGCTGCTTTGCAAGAGGAGTAGAACCGGGATCGGTTACGATATACTGTGCAAAATACAGTACCTTCTCAAGAAGTCGGGGAGAAATATCCAAAAGAATACCCATCTTGGAAGGAATTGCGCGGAAATACCAAATGTGAGATACGGGAGCGGCCAGTTCAATGTGACCCATTCTCTCGCGGCGAACCTTGCTGGTGGTGATTTCAACACCGCACTTTTCGCACACCTTACCTACATATCTTACCTTTTTATATTTACCGCAGTGGCATTCCCAGTCCTTGGTCGGTCCGAAAATGCGTTCGCAGAACATACCGTCTCTCTCGGGTTTCAAGGTACGGTAGTTAATGGTTTCGGGCTTTTTTACCTCACCGTAAGACCATTTTCTGATGGCATCGGGAGAAGCCAGACCAATTCTAATTTTATCAAAATCAATGTGTTCCATTCTCTTCCCCTCCTTCCTTAGTCTTCATTTCCGTCTTCATTTTCATAGACGGAAGCAGAGCCCATATAATCGGAAAGATCTTCCTCGGGCTGTTCGGTAAATTCGGTAGAACCCTCTTCATCGTCGAACATGGGATCCTCAGCGTCGTAGATCTGTTCACCAAGCTCAGACTGATCAATGGTCTGGATACCGGTGCTTTCTTCTTCACTGACCTCTTTCAAGGTAACAACATTATCGTCTCTGTCGAGCACTTCTACATTCAGACCCAATGCCTGCAATTCACGAACCAATACCTTGAAGGATTCGGGAACGCCGGGAGTGGGAATATTCAGACCCTTCACAATGGCTTCAAAGGTCTTCACACGGCCTACAACATCGTCGGACTTCACAGTAAGGATCTCCTGGAGGGTATAAGCTGCGCCGTATGCCTCCAATGCCCAAACTTCCATTTCACCGAATCTCTGTCCGCCGAACTGTGCTTTACCGCCCAGAGGCTGCTGGGTAACCAGAGAGTAAGGACCTGTGGAACGGGCGTGGATCTTATCGTCAACCAGGTGATGGAGCTTCAGATAATACATGTAACCTACCGTTACACGGTTGTCGAAGGGTTCACCGGTTCTGCCGTCATAAAGAACGGTCTTACCGTCAGGCTCAAAGCCTGCTTCTACCAAAAGATCCTGAATATCCTGCTCGTTTGCACCGTCGAATACGGGAGTCATAAAGTTAACGCCCAATTTCTTGGCTGCAAGACCCAAATGCACCTCAAGCACCTGACCGATGTTCATTCGGGAAGGTACGCCCAAGGGGTTCAGAACGATATCAAGGGGAGTACCGTCGGGCAGGAAGGGCATATCTTCAGGGGGAAGAATGCGGGAAATAACACCCTTGTTACCGTGACGGCCTGCCATTTTGTCACCTACGGAGATCTTTCTCTTCTGAGCAACATAAACGCGAACCACCTTGTTGACACCTGCAGGCAATTCGTCGCCGTTTTCGCGGGTAAAGGTACGAACATCTACTACGATACCGCTTTCGCCGTGGGGAAGTCTGAGGGAGGTATCTCTGACCTCTCTTGCCTTCTCACCGAAAATAGCGCGGAGCAGTCTTTCTTCCGCAGTCAGCTCGGTCTCTCCCTTGGGAGTTACCTTACCTACCAGGATGTCACCTGCGTGAACCTCTGCACCCTTGCGGATAACACCGTCAGCATTCAGATCCTTCAGTGCATCTTCACCGACGGAAGGAATGTCACGGGTGATCTCTTCCGGTCCGAGCTTGGTATCTCTTGCTTCATGAGAGTATTCTTCAATGTGAATGGAGGTGTAAACATCCTCGCGGACAAGGCGCTCGTTCAGAAGAACAGCGTCCTCGTAGTTATAACCTTCCCAGGTCATAAAGCCGATGAGCATGTTTTTACCGAGAGCCATTTCACCGCCGCGGGTTGCGGTACCGTCAGCAAGAACCTGACCTTTTTCTACTCTCTGATCTTTTACAACATAAGGTCTCTGGTTGATACAGGTGCCTTGGTTGGTTCTCTTGAACTTCACAAGGTGGTAAGCATCCAGGTGACCGTTGTCATTCATAACGCGGATCTCATCTGCGGAAACATATTCCACATAACCTGCTTCTTTTGCAAGTACGCATACACCGGAATCCGTACCGGACTTATACTCGATACCGGTACCGATCATCGGTGCTTCGCTGACCATCAGCGGAACCGCCTGCTTCTGCATGTTAGAGCCCATGAGTGCACGGGTGTTGTCATCGTTTTCCAGGAAGGGGATGTGAGATGCAGAAACGGAAACGACCATCTTAGGAGATACATCCATGTAGTCGATCTCTTCTCTGGGCACCTCAAGAATTTCTTCTCTAAGTCGGAGGCCAAGCGGTCTTAGGAAGACAAGGCATATTA
>JAZUOK010000258.1:0-8232 GCA_045604665.1 Eubacteriales bacterium
GCTTGGCCTCCGACTTGGCTTACCGGACATTTTTATGAGAGCTCTTGCAACAGGATGAGAAGGACAGCGCAGTGCCACTGTTTGAAGACCTACGGTAACAGCGTCCGGTATGATCTTTTTCTTTGGAAGAATGATGGTCAAGGGACCGGGCATGAATTTTTCCGCCAGTTGATTTAAAAGCACTTCGTTTTCTGTGTGGGCATAAAGCGAAAAATCTGCCGGAGAAAGCACATGAACAATAAGGGGATTGTCATGAGGACGGCCCTTTGCTTCAAAAATGGAATCACAAGCTTTGGAATTGAGCGCATCAGCTCCGAGACCGTAAACCGTCTCCGTTGGAAATGCCACGATCTTGCCTGATTTGATCAGTTCTGCAGCTTCCGAAACATCAAGATCCGAAAAAAGATTTGGATCAATCTTACATATTTTGGTATTCATTAAAATTCACCGTTTTCAAGCTGTTTCATTCGGTCCGATGTGATCAGTGCATCGATCAATTCATCCAGTTTTCCGTTCAGAATGCTTTCGATGGAATGTAGGGTCAATGAAATTCTGTGATCACTGACTCTGCCTTGCGGATAATTGTATGTGCGGATCCTTTCACTGCGATCACCGGAGCCGATCTGACTTTTTCTTGCGTTCGAGATTTCCGTCGCTTGCTTTTCCATTTCAAGCTTATGGATTTTTGAACGAAGAACTTTCATCGCTTTTTCTCTGTTTTTCAGCTGACTGCGCTCGTCTTGACATTCCACAACAATCCCAGTTGGTTTGTGAAGAATACGAATGGCGGAATCCGTTTTATTTACATGCTGACCACCGGCACCGCTTGCTCTGTGCGTGTCGATTTCCAGATCTTGGGGATTGATATTTACTTCTACTTCCTCAGCTTCGGGAAGAACGGCGACCGTAACGGTAGAGGTTTGGATTCTTCCCTGGGATTCGGTTTCGGGAACACGCTGTACGCGGTGAACGCCGCTTTCAAATTTCAATCTTGAATAGGCGCCTTCTCCTTCGATCATAAAGGAAACTTCCTTAAAACCACCAAGCTCGGTTTCGTTGCAATCGATCAGTTCACACTTCCATCCACTGCTTTGCGCATACATTGAGTACATGCGGTAAAGGACACCGGAAAACAGAGCAGCTTCTTCCCCACCGGCTCCTGCTCTGATTTCAATAATAACATTTTTATCGTCATTGGGGTCTTTGGGCAAAAGAAGGATCTTCAGCTCTTCCCGAAGGGTTTCTTCTTCTCTTTTTGCCTCATTTAGCTCATCTTGAGCAAGAGCGGCAAATTCCGGATCAGGCTTTTCCGCTAAGATCTCCCGTGCTTCCTCCTGCCTTTCGATTGCTTTGCAAAGAGAGCGATATGCATTTACAATAGGGGTCAGATTTTTATAATCCTTCATCAAGACCTTTGATTTTTCAGCATCGGAAATTACTTCCGGCAAAGCAAGCTGAGATTCGATTTGTAAATAGCGTTCCTCAGTTTTCTTTAATTTATCAATCATTTCTACTCCGAGATAATTCTTTTGATTTTCTTTTCCAGCTTAATTCTTGGAATAATTAATTCATGGTTACATGTTTCACAGCGAATCTTCACATCACTGCCAACAAAAAGCACCTTGAACCTTACGCCGCCGCAAGGATGACTTTTTTTCATTTCCAAAATATCGTTTACACAAAATCGTTGAATCATAATCCTCAAAAAAATGTGCAAAAATACTCAAAAGAGTGTTTTTGCACGAAAAAAATTATTTTTTTAATTCTTTTTCAAGCCAGACTTTTCCAAAATCAAGCGCTTCATACAATCCGTATTTTTCAGACTGCTTCAAGACTTCGCCTGTTTTGGTATCCTGTACCTGAACGAAAATCATATCGGGAATTTCTTTCCCGTGAAAATCCTTGGTTGTTAAAACGGTTAAAACCAAAACAGCTTTTCGTGCAGGATTACCGTAACAAATAATATTGCCGCTTTTTACCAAAGGTTTACCGCAATAAGCGGTAAATTCCGTAATTTCTTTTGCCATAAAAAACCTCACTAAATATTCAGATAACTTTTCAGCAGATGACGCAAAAGCTCATCTCGCTCGATCTTTGCGATCAAAGTGCGAGCGTTATTGTAGTTGGTGATATAGGTCGGGTCCTCTGTGAGGATATAGCCTACCAGCTGATTCAGAGGGTTGTAACCTTTTTCAATCAGTGCTTCATAAACAGAAGAAAGTGTTTTTCTTACGAAATCCTCTTCTTCCTGCGTTACTTTGTAGGTGATGGTTTTTTCCTTATCGAAACCGATCATTGAAACCTCCTTGTTCTCTCGCACAAATAAACTTAATTGTTATGACTAGGCTTGTAAGCCGGGTTCTGTGGTGCAAAGCACCGGCGATCATCTATCTGGGACAGAAATCTCTTTCTGCCTCTAGCCACCTTTAAAACTGTCTGGCCGACATTGACCGAACGGTCTGTTTTGTATGCGGTGTTGCTTCGGATAGGGTTTACAGGACTTCTATGTTACCATAAAAGCCGGTGAGCTCTTACCTCGCCTTTTCACCCTTACCGGTTTCCCGGCGGTATCTCTCTGTTGCACTTTCCCTAAAGTCACCTTCGGCGGACGTTATCCGTTATCCTTGCCATATGAAGCCCGGACTTTCCTCACTTTGGTCCTTTCGGAATCAAAGCGCGATCGCCCCACCTAGTCATAATTTATGTTATTATACCCTAAAAACATTATTTTGTCAAACATATTGAATAATTATTTTTAATTCTGTATAATGTTATAAAATATATATTATTTGGAGGTCAAAAGTTTGGCAAACAAAGGTATTTTGGCTTTTTATCAATATGTAAACGGGAAAACCGTTTCTCTGATTGGAGCAGGGGTTTCAAACATTCCTCTGATCCCATTTTTATTCTCTTGCGGCGCGAAAAAAATTCTTATTCGCGATTTAAAGAAAAAGGACTCCGATCCCGAGATTTTGGAAGCGAAAAAAAACGGAGCGATACCCGTTCTCGGACCAAACTATCTGGATGATCTTTCAGAGGATATTGTTATCCGCTCTCCGGGAATCCGCCCGGATATCCCACCGTTTCTCAAAGCACAGGAAAACGGTTCCAGAATCACTTGTGAAACCGAGCTTTTTCTGGAATTTGTTCCATGCAGGAGTATTGCTGTAACCGGTAGCGACGGAAAAACCACTACCACAACTTTGATCTCGAAAATTTTGGAGGAAGAAGGCTATCGTGTTTTTCTCGGTGGTAACATCGGAAAATCTATGCTTCCTCAGTTAAAAGAGATCGACTCTGAAGATTGCATTTGTGTTATGGAGCTCTCCAGTTTTCAATTAATGAACTGCGCATTCAGTCCAAACATTTCCGTAATCACGAACCTTTCCGAAAATCACCTGGACTGGCATAGGGATATGGATGAGTACCTTTTAGCAAAAAAGAACATTTTAAAGCATCAGGATCAGAACGCAATTGCTGTTTTAAATTTTGATAATGAATTTACAAAAGTGTGTCAAACAAACGGAAAAGCAAGATTCTTCTCCTATGAAGCAGAGCTTTCGGCAGACTGTGACGGTATTTTTTATAAAGACGGTGAGATCTTTGTGAAAACAGGCGAAAAAACTAAGCCTTATTTCAAGAGTGATGAAATCCTGCTTCCCGGCAAACACAATGTTGAAAATTATATGGCTGCCATTGCCGCAACCTATGATCTTGCCAAAAAAGAAAGTGTAAAGAAGATCGCTAACACTTTCGGCGGCGTAGAACACCGTATCGAGCTTTGCAGGGTTTTAAACGATGTAAAATTTTATAACAGTTCCATTGATTCTTCTCCTGCTCGCTCCACAGCAGCACTGCGATCATTTCAGAATAAAGTGATTATGATTGCAGGCGGCTATGATAAAAATCTTGATTACACACCGCTTGGTGATGAGATCTGCAGACATGTAAAAACCTTAATTCTCTGCGGTGCAACCTCTGAAAAAATCAAAAAAGCAGTGTTATCATCATGCCTTTTTGATGAAGATGAAATCAAGATCATTGATTGTCCTGTTTTTGACGATGTGGCTTTACTTGCAATGAAAGAAGCAAAAGCCGGTGATGTGGTTATTCTTTCTCCTGCCAGTGCCAGCTTTGATATGTTTAAAAACTTTGATGAGCGCGGAAAACGATTTAAAAAACTTGTATCGGAGCTTTAAATGAGCAAAATTCTTGATATGATTACCGCTTTCAACTCTGTTCAGCTTGTCAGCGGAAAAGAAAACACGGCTGAACTGATCAAATATTTACCGAAAGAACTCAATGCTGTTACCGATGAAATCGGAAACATTGTTTTTTTCAAAAAAAGCGGAAAACCCGGTGCAAAAAAGATTCTTTTGGATGCACACATCGACTGCATCGGCCTTTGCGTCAAAGAGATCACAAAAGACGGTTTTATATCTGTTGCCTCCTGCGGTGGATTTGATGCCGAGATTCTCGGCAGTACAAAATTCTGCGTATTCGGAAAAGAGAAGGTGTTTGGCATCGCGACCTCTACCCCGCCCCACCTTCTGAATAAAGAGTCGGATGGTAAGAAGTCCTCTCTTGATTCTGTTTATATTGATTGCGGATTCGCATCCGACGAAGAAGCAAAAAAAATCGTTTCTGTTGGCGATATGGTCGCATTTTGCGATGATCCGATTCCACTCTTAGGATCAAAAATTGCTTGTCCTTATTGGGATAACAAAGCTTCTGCGATCGCGCTTATTTTAGCTTTTGAATCTATTTTAGCGGAAAACGATGTGTATTTTGTTCTCAGTGTGGGCGAAGAGACCAGCTACCGCGGTGCAAAATTTGCTGCGAGCGCTATTCAGCCTGACTTTGCTTTTGTGGTAGATGTTGGCTTTGCACTTTCTCCCGAGCTTGATCCCACAAAATGCATTTTGATGGGAAAAGGCCCCTCTGTTTCTTTCAGCGACACCTTATCTCGTTCACTTACAAAATGGGTCATTAAGGTTGCGGAAGAAAAAGAAATTCCCCTTCAGGTAATTTGTGAACCCGGTGGTACGGGAACCAACGCTACTGCACTGCAATTACAAAATAAAGGTATCCCTAGCTGTGTGATTTCCATCCCATTAAAAAACATGCACACAAGTTCTGAAATCGTTGATAAAAATGACATTTTAAAAACAGCAGAGCTTCTTTCTGCTCTTTGTTCTGAAAAAGATTTTCCTTGCCGGGAGGTGGTCCTCGTTGAAAGAAACTGACTTTAATTTCTTAAAAGCTCTTTTTGAAGCATTTGGCCCCAGTGGCTGTGAAGATGCGGTCAGAGAGCTTATTGTTCAAAGGATCAAAGCACATGTAACTTCCCTGGTGGTTGACGGTATGGGAAATCTGATTGCAGAAAAAGGCGACGGTGGCAACACTGTCATCTCTGCACATATGGATGAAGTTGGCTTTATGATCACAGGAATTTCAGATGACGGCTCTCTGCGCTTTTCTCAGGTTGGCGGCATCAGCACTTCCTTTTTACCGTCAAAAAGAGTATATTTTCCCGAAAGAAACCTCTTCGGTATCATTGGAGCAAAGCCGATCCACTTAAATAAAGAAAAAAGCGGTGCGAAAAAATATGATGAACTGTATATTGATATCGGAGCCGAAAGCGAAGAAGAAGCAAATAGAGTAATTTCTCTTGGGGATCTTGCTGTTTTTGATACAAAAACCGAAATAACTTCCGGGAAAAAATGCAATATACGAGGCAAAGCGATCGATGACAGATTGGGCTGCTTTCTTCTTTGTAAATTAATTGAAAATCCGAAAATCAAAAACTGTACTTTTGTTTTCAGTGTACAGGAAGAAACGGGTCTTTTTGGGGCGGCAGCTTTTGCAAAAGTTCGCAGCTTTGATTTCGGCATTGCGCTGGATGTAACAACACCGAATGATCTTCCCCACATCGAGGGACCAAGCACTGTTTGTAAAATCGGCTTTGGGCCTGTGATTTCTTATGCAGACGGCAGATGTAACTACGATCAAAAACTGGTCTCTTTTGTATTTGATCTTCTTGAAAAGAATAAGATCATTTGCCAGACAAAAGCGATGCGCACCGGCGGAAACGAAGCTTATGCTTTCAAAAATGAGGGTGGAGGCATGAAAGCACTTTCAGTCTCCATTCCCTGCCGATACATTCACGGTCCTATCGGACAGTTTTCCGAAGCGGATCTTTTGGAAACAGAAAAAGCCATGCTGTGCATAATTGATTCGTTCTCAAAAGGAGGAAGTTTTCATGATTAACAGACTTAATTTTCTTGCCTCTTTTATGAATGTGACTGCAGCGGAAAACGAACTTAAAAAGCATCTTTTTGATTTCTTTTTAAAAAAAGGATTTGTCGTAGAAACCGACCGGAACGGATGCGTTATCGTACGGATCAAAGGAACTTCAGATAGAAAGAAAAAAATAATGATCTGTACGCCGATGGATATTCCGGGATACATTTGTCTTTACCGAGAGAAAACTACTTCGTATCTTACAAAAACTTGCAAAAATTCAAAGATCGAGGTGGAAGACAGAAGTCTTTTTAATGAAAAAGGGCAATCTTTTTCGGTTAAAGAAAGCCGTTTTGATAAAAATGAGATTTGTATCGACAATCCCAATGGCGGAATCGGAGATGTTTTTCGCCCCCTTCCCCATTTTGAATCTGATGAAGAATATATCTATGGCAAAAATGTTTGTCGGTATATTCTGATGGATCTTTTAATGAATATTGCCGACAAAAAACCTAAAAATGATATTCTTTTGTGTTTTACAACCGGATTTTACTCTCTCGGAGTGAGTGAAGCAAACATTGCTTTCAGAGAAAAGCCGGATACCGTTTTTATGCTTGGTTTTTCAGAGGATGATGCTTCTTTGCCGCTTTTCTTTGTAAAAAACGGTAAGAATTTTGCACCGGATCACCTTTTCCAAGAAACGAAGGGCATTTCCGAAAATTTAAAAATCGATATAAAAGCAAAAGTGTCCGAAACAGAAGCGACAAAAGAGTCGTCGGTAATATCCGCATTTTTTACAGAAGTTTTTTCCCTTGGCCTTCCCTATAAAACGGATGAAAAAAAGGGAGAAAAGGTTCCTTTCTGTGCCATTCAGGATCTGAAAAGGATACTGGAAGCATTTTTTATTACAAAATAAAAGAAAAGCTATCATTACGATAGCTTTTCTTTTATTTTTTTTACTTCATCAAGAAGTTTCACATACCAGGCGGCTGCACCCGTGTACCAGCTCCAACCGCCGTGACCGCGGAAGTTCTTTGCATCGTAAACATCACCGCAAAGAACATACGGCTCTCTTTGATACTTTAAAAAGCGGCTGTATACAATGTTTTTAGAAGGATCAATGGCTTCAAAAACTTTTATTCCTTTTTGAATCAATTCATTGTCACAGGTTAACTTTCCGTATTTTATCAGAGCTAGAGAAAACCATACGGCTGCATGGGTATACTGGCCGCCGTTTTCTCTTACTCCGGCACAATACCTTTGGATATAACCAGGTGACGGATCGGAATTTTGAAATGGTTTTGAGAACAGTTTTGCTACACTGTTTTTTTGTGAAAATAGATTTTCATAAGCGGAAAGTAAAGCATTTTTTATATTCTTTTCTTCAAGCTTTTTTTCACTACCGAAAAATTCTATTTGATAAAAAGCGGCAAATGCCTGTGTGATCAGATCAATGCTGCATTCCGATTCTAAAGACAGGTCATTACCGAGAATCAAGCCGTTTTCACAAAACGCACGAACAAACCAGCTACCGTTATAAGCTTCAGATAGACCGATTTTCAGTTTTTCTAAAAAACGATCGATTTCTTTTTGAAGATCCTTTTCAAAGAAATTTTTTGTTCTGTTCAGACAAATTGCCCCAAAAAAGCCAAGCCAGGCACTTTCCCCTGTTATTTGATTCATTCCGTCATTCCAGTCACCCGAGCCAATATCAGGAAGATTATGAGCCAAAAGTCCCCGTTTCATAAAAAGATTCACGCACAATAAAAGGTGATCACGAAGAGTTGCTGCGCCTTCTTTTTTTGAATTTGAATACTTCTCATTTTCATGATCCTTTAATTTTTCGCTTTCTATAAACGGGACCTTTGTCTCAAGTATTTTCTCATCTTCTGTTTCACGAATATATTCACTTACAGAAAACAAAAGCCAAAGATAATCATCACTGCATCTTGTTCTGACGCCGGGATCAAAACGATCTCCCATGCGGAT
>JAZUOK010000259.1:0-1786 GCA_045604665.1 Eubacteriales bacterium
TACCCACTCCTTGTCCCACGCCTCCGCAAGCGGTGTCCATGTGGCAAGAGACATTGCAAAATAAGAAAGAGAGAAAAAACATGAACTTTTTAGAAGAGAGAATCGTAAAAGACGGTGTTGTAAAATCCAGCAATGTGCTGAAGGTAGATAGCTTTTTGAACCATCAGGTGGATATTGCCTTGATGGAAGAGATCGGCAGAGAGTTTAAGCGCCGCTTCGGACATAAGACCATCACAAAAGTCATGACCATCGAGGCCTCCGGTATCGGCATTGCCGCTTTTGTAGCAAAGGAATTCGGAACGCCCCTGGTATTTGCAAAAAAATCCAAGTCCATCAATATCGATGGTGATGTATATGTAGCAGAGGTGGAATCCTTCACCCATAAAAATAAAAATCAAGTCATCGTGTCCAAAAATTTTCTTCATGAGGGTGAGCACATTCTGATCATTGACGACTTTATGGCAAACGGCTGTGCCATGCAGGGACTGATTTCCATTGTGGAATCCGCAGGTGCTACGGTAGAAGGCTGCGGTATCGTGATCGAAAAAGGCTTCCAGATCGGCGGCCGCGTGATCCGAAACCTGGGCTACCATGTAGAATCCCTTGCCATTATTGACGCCATGGATTCCGAAACAGGCTCCATCACCTTCCGGGAAAACAACTAAATTTCAAGGGAGAAATCCATGTCCTTTTTATACCTTTTAGAAGAGATCCGAAACCCCGTTTTGGATCTTTTCTTTTCCATCATTACCCTCTTCGGGCAGGAGACCCTTTTTATGGCGGCAGGGATGATCGCCTTCTGGTGCGTGGATAAATTCAAGGGGTATTATCTTCTCTGCATCGGCTTTTTCGGCACCCTTTTGAATCAATTTCTTAAAATCACCTGTCGCGTACCTCGCCCTTGGGTCAAGGATCCCGATTTTACCGTTGTGGGAAATGCCAAAAAAGCGGCAGGAGGCTACTCCTTCCCCAGCGGTCATACCCAGATCTCCACAGGTCTTTACGGCGGTGTGGCTCGGATCGCAAAGAAAAAACCCCTGCGGATCGCCATGATCCTTTTGGCTTTGCTTGTGGCCTTTTCCCGTATGTATCTTGGGGTCCACACCCCTGCGGATATCTTCGTATCGGTGGGGATCGGAACGGTTCTTGTTCTTTTCGCTCACCCCATTTTTAAAAAGGCAGAGAAGAACCCCAAGGTAATGTTTGCGGTGATCTTCACCTTTTTGGCGGCAGTGATCCTGTACCTTTTCTATGTACTTTTCTTCCCCTTCCCGGCCGAAGTTTATGAAAAAGGCGCCCTGGAAAACCTTCTTGCCGCACAGAAAAACGGCTTTACTCTCCTTGGCTGTGTCCTGGGCTTTGGAGTGGTCTATACCGCGGACTCAAAATGGATCCGCTTTGAAACCCGCGCTACCCTTCCCATTCAGATCATCAAAGTCCTTGGCGGTCTTGCCCTTGTTCTTTTTGTCAGAGAAGTCCTTCGCGCACCACTGGATGCCCTCTTTGACGGCCACCTTTTTGCCCGTACCGTCCGCTATTTTCTCATGGTGGTCACAGGCGGCACCCTCTGGCCCCTGGCTTTCCCGTTCTTAAATAAAATCAGTCGTACCTTTTTCGTGAAAAAGGTACCCAAAAAGCTTTTCCGCTTTTTGAAAAAAGCGGAGCAAAAACTTCCGTCTAAAAAATAATACATATAAATAGAAAAAGATAACCTTGGGATCAAAACCAAAGTTGTCTTTTTTCGTAGGGACCGGCGGCTCACGCTTCGCTACGCATAAGTTCTGCC
>JAZUOK010000260.1:0-6026 GCA_045604665.1 Eubacteriales bacterium
TGGCTACGATCCGACTTTGCTTGCCAACGAAATACAGTCAGTCTTACCGAATAAGGTTGAGTATTTGCACGGCAGAAGCGGCATATGCGGAAAAAGAACCAAGAACGAAATCGGCATCCACGCAGTTCGCGGCGGTACCATCGTTGGTGAGCACGATGTCATTTTTGCCGGAAGCAATGAAGTGGTAACCATTTCACATTCCGCTCAATCTCGCGAAATATTGGCAAACGGTGCCATTTGTGCGGCAAAATTTATTATCGGAAAAGCTTCCGGCGCATATAGTATGAAGGATATTTTCTTCGACGAAGACTAATAAAAAAAGCCTTGATCAAACGATCAAGGCTTTTTTTAGCCCTTCAATTTGTCAGCGGCTTCTCTGACGGCAATGGCAAGTTGGTCGGCACAAGAGGTGGAACGGAATCCGCAGGTGTTACCTTTCAGTTTTTTCTCGATCTCATCGATCGTCATACCATCTACAAGCTTTGCAATTGCTTTTAAATTCCCGTTACAGCCACCGTAAAAAGAAATGTTCGATACAACATCTCCCTCAATATCAAATTGGATCGCTTGGGAACAAGTGCCTTTTGTTTTATACTGGAACTGCATTTTTTCCTCCAAAATCGAGATTTCAAGAAGAGTATAGCAAACATGATGTGTTTTTTCAAGACTTGATTTTTGACTTTTTTTCTTGACTGTGATAAAATCCTTTATAAGATCAATGAAGTCGGATGTGTTATATGAATTTTCAAAAAAATCAAATTTTAGAAACAGAAATTATTGATACCAATATTTTAGGCTTTGGTGTTTGTAAAATTGGCGGAGCTGTTGTTTTTGTGCAAAACGGCGTTGCAGGTGATCGGGTGAAAATCCGTATTATTAAATGTGCGAAAAACTATTATGTAGCAAGGATAGAGGAAATGATTTTTCCTTCTGAATTTAGGGCGGAACCGAGATGTTCTCATTACCGTCGTTGCGGAGGGTGCTCTTTTCAGCATGTTGATTACGAGTATGAAAAAGCACTGAAACGCTCCTTTGTTCAAGACTGTTTTAGAAAAGTGGGTCTTTCTGAAGTGGAAGTCCTTCCTGTTCTTTCTACAAATAGAGTTTCCGCCTACCGAAATAAAGGTCAATTCCCGCTTTCCTTATCGGAAGATGGGGGTGTTATTTCCGGTTTCTTTGCTCCGAAAACTCATCGTGTATGTAAGATTGATCACTGCGACATTCAAGATCCGCTGTTTTCTGATATTACAAGCTTTTTGTGTGACTATTTTACCAAAAACAAGATCGCGCCTTACAACGAAGAAGATCACTCGGGCCTTTTGCGACATATTTATTTGAGAAGTGCAAAAGTAACTTCAGAGATCATGCTGTGCCTGATTTTGCGCGAAGATTCTTTTCCAGAGGAAGCGCATTTTGCAGAAACTGTAACCAAGCGTTTCCCGGAAATCAAGAGTATTAGCTTTAATATTCAAAGTGAAAAGAACAATGTGATTCTTGGCAAGAAACACAGGCACATTTGGGGTGAGGAGAAAATTTGCGATTTTCTCTGTGAAAAAAAACTTATGATCTCGCCTATGTCTTTTTATCAAGTCAATCACGATGCTACAGAAATTCTGTATAAAAAAGCATTTGAGATGGCAGATCTTCAAAAATTTGATCTTTTGGTCGATCTTTACTGTGGAATCGGCTCCATATCCTTGTCCTCTTCTGCAAAATGCCCGATCGTTGGGATTGAGATCATTGAAGATGCGGTAAAAGATGCACGAGAGAATGCGATTGTAAATAATGTTACCAATGCTTCGTTTTATTGCGGAGATGCTACAGATGCTTTCAAAATCATCAAGGACAGAAAGGCAAAAAATCCTTTAATTGTTTTAGACCCTCCGCGAAAAGGGCTTTCTGCTGAATTGATACGAGACATTTCTGAGAATATGGTTTCTAATATTCTCTATATCTCCTGCGGCCCC
This sequence comes from Eubacteriales bacterium, assembly GCA_045604665.1. GTDB lineage: Bacteria > Bacillota > Clostridia > Oscillospirales > SIG627 > RGIG5579. Next base: position 1,968 of record JAZUOK010000260.1, read on the forward strand.
GATACATTTGCAAGAGACCTGCTTCGCTTTTCTGATCTTGGTTACAAGATCAGTCCGATTCAACCTGTTGATCTCTTTCCGCGAACCGGGCATGTGGAATGTATTGCATTTTTAACAAAGGATCCAGATCAGATATGAATATAAAAGCGATTTTGATCGATATCGACGATACTTTGCTCGATTTTGACGCTTATGTAAAAGAAGCTATGAAGTCCGGCTTTCAAAGATTCGGCCTTTCACCTTATAAGGAAGAAATGTATCAGACTTTTTTGAAGATTAATACCGGGCTTTGGTCTGAACTTGAGAAGGGTGAACTTTCTTTTGAAGAACTGAAAAAGATTCGCTGGAATTTGATTTTTCAAGCTTTAGGGATCGATTTTGATGGGGAAGTGTTTGAAAATTATTTCAGAGGCGAGCTTTTTTACAGTGCGATTCCAGTTGAGGGTGCATTTGAAATGCTTGATTATCTTTCTGAAAAGTATCCGCTTTATGTAGCAAGCAACGGTCCCTTTGCTCAACAGATCAACCGTTTGAAAGTTGGCGGTATGGACTTATACTTTAAGGATTTTTTCATTTCCGAAAAGATCGGTGCTTCCAAGCCATCAAAAGTGTTTTTTGACTATTGTTTTTCTGTTTTAAAAGAGAATGATAAAAGTCTTCTTCCGGAAAATATTTTGATGATCGGGGATTCCTTATCGTCTGATATGAAAGGTGCTATTGACTTTGGATTCAAGACCTGCTTCTTTGACAAGAAGAATAAAGGACTACCGAATGATCCAAAAATTGACTTCTGTATAAAAAGTCTTACTGAAATTACAAAAATTATATGAAAAAAGCAGTGCATTATGCACTGCTTTTTTTGATTAAATTGCATTTACCGTGGTATCGTCGATAAAAAGTTCTCTGACAGCATTGGGATCTGCATTCTTTTCAGCGAGCTCTTTTTTTGCTGCACCTGCATTTCTTTCTTCAAGAAACTTTCCTGCTACCTGAGGGAAGAGTGCGTAAGAGAGAACATCCTCTTCGCATTTTGCAAGGTCTCCGGCTTCTTTGGTATATTGCTCGAGTTCGGGAGAGAGAAGGTCTGCCGGACGGCAAGTGATAACCTCATCATCACCGATGGCTTTCTTTCTTACCTCTTCATTCACAGGGGCAGGAAGCTGACCGTATTCACCACGAAGCATACCCTTGGTCTCTTTAGAGATCATCTTGTATCTTTCGCCCATGAGCACATTGAGCACTGCCTGCGTACCAACGATCTGGCTGGTAGGTGTGACAAGGGGAGGATAGCCGCAGTCTTTGCGAACGCGAGGAATCTCGGCAAGAACTTCGTAATATTTATCTTCAGCGCCCTGCTGCTTAAGCTGTGAAAGGAGATTGGAAAGCATGCCGCCGGGAACCTGATAAAGAAGTGTTTTGGTATCTACATTCAAAACCTTGGGATCAAGAATCTTTTCTTCCTTGAGCTTGTCGGCAACACCGCGGAAGTGAGCAGCAGCTTTTGCCATCAATTCAAGGTCAAGGCCGGTATCACGCTCGGTGCCCTTTAAAGTTGCAACGAGAGATTCTGTAGCAGGCTGAGAAGTACCGTTTGCAAGAGGAGACAAGGCGCAGTCAACAATATCAACACCTGCCTGAGCAGCCATAAGGTTTGTCATATCACCGGTACCGGTGGTATTGTGGGTGTGAAGGTGCAAAGGACAGGAAACGGCACTCTTAAGTGCTTTTACCAGCTCATAAGCTTCGAAGGGAAGAAGCAGGTTTGCCATATCCTTAATACAAATGACATCAGCACCCATTTCTTCGATCTTCTTTGCGAGAGTTACAAAATATTCCTGATTGTGAACCGGGCTTGTGGTGTAGCTGATGGCAACCTCACAAATACCACCGTAGTTCTTAACGGAATCAACAGCTTGCTTCAGGTTTCTGGTGTCGTTAAGAGCATCAAAAACACGAACAACATCAATACCGTTTTCAATGGATTTACGAACGAATGCATCAACAACATCGTCAGCATAATGCTTGTAGCCAAGAATGTTCTGGCCACGGAAAAGCATTTGAAGTTTGGTGTTGGGAAGAGCCTTCTTTAAGGCGCGAAGTCTTTCCCAAGGATCCTCCTTCAAAAATCTCATGCAGGAGTCAAAGGTAGCTCCGCCCCAGCATTCAAGAGACCAATAACCGATCTTATCAAGGATCTCGCATGCAGGTAGCATGTCTTCCAGCTTCATTCTGGTAGCCGCCTGAGACTGATGAGCATCGCGGAGGATGGTATCAGTAATAAATAGCTTTTTTTCAGACATAATTTTCTCCTATTAACCAAAGAGTGCGATCAAAACGCCGGCGGCGATCGCGGAACCGATTACACCGGCAACATTGGGACCCATGGCGTGCATCAAAAGGAAGTTGGAAGGATTTTCTTTTTGACCAACGGATTGAGATACACGAGCTGCCATAGGTACTGCGGAAACACCTGCGGAACCAATCAGAGGATTGATCTTGTTCTTGAGGAATAGATTCATGAATTTTGCAAGCAGAACACCGGCGGCGGTACCAAAGCTGAATGCAATAATACCCATAGCAAGTATCTTAAGCGTGTTCAGATCAAGGAACGCTTCTGCAGTAGCGGTAGCACCGACAGAAATACCGAGGAAGATGGTAACAATATTCATCAGTTCATTCTGTGCGGCCTTTGCAATGCGGTCAACAACACCGCTTTCGCGGAACAGGTTACCGAGCATCAGACAACCTACAAGAGGTGCTGCGGAAGGAACGAGAAGAGAAACAAATAAGGCTACGACAATGGGGAAGAGAAGTTTTTCGACACGGCTGACCGTGCGAAGCTCTTTCATAACGATCGCCCGTTCCTTCTTAGTGGTAAGAGCCTTCATAATGGGAGGCTGAATGAAAGGAACAAGAGCCATATAAGAGTAAGCGGCTACGGCGATAGGTCCAAGCAGGTGAGGTGCAAGTTTTGAAGTAACAAAAATTGCGGTAGGACCGTCTGCACCGCCGATAATACCGATGGAGCTTGCTTCAAGGGGAGTAAATCCAAGCTTTGTTGCACCGAAATAGGTAATAAAAATACCAAACTGAGCTGCAGCTCCGAGAAGAAGGCTCTTGGGGTTAGCGATCAGGGGACCAAAATCGGTCATTGCGCCGATACCAAGGAAGATCAAACAGGGATAGATGCCGAGTTTGATACCAAGGTAGAGGTAGTCAAGAAGACCTGCACCAATGGTTGTAAACATTTCCCAATGGATATGTCCGTCGGCAAAAAGCTCGGGATGGTACATTTCTGCACCGGGAAGGTTGGTGAGAAGCATACCGAACGCAATGGGAAGAAGGAGCAGAGGCTCAAAGCCCTTTACAATTGCAAGATAGATCAACACAAAGGAAATTAAGAACATTACAATAACTTTCCAGTTGTTCTTGATCATAGAAAAACCGGTCTGCTTCAAAAAGTTCATGATAACATCGAGCTTTGTTAATTTATCTTCTTTTTTCAGAATGGATTCAAATTCTTCAAAGCCAAAATTTTCACTGTTATAGGTGCCGCCTGCAAAAACAGTGTCGGATTCATACTGATAAGCAACAATAATATCGAGATCAGCATATTTATCGGTGCATTTTGTAAGCTGAAATAAGAAACTGGTTTCACCCAGCGCGGTTAGCTTCTTGGCGTTTGCACCGTAAATGGGAGTTTCAGCCATTGCAAGTGTACAATTATCATTGAAGGCGATTTTTTCAGAATCAAAAAAATCAGAATATATCAAGCATTGCACATCGGTAAAGGACTGATTGGTCAAATTTTCGAGAGTGATTTTAAGGGTAAACTGACCGTTTTCTTCAATGATCTCGGCCTGTTTTACTGCGATCTCTTTTTCTTCTTTTGCAAATACGGGACAAGCAAGTGAAGAAACAAGGAGGATGGCAGACAGAACAAAAACTAAAAACTTTTTCATAGTCTTTATCCCTAAAATTTATGCAATGGTGCAGAGAAGCGTGCCGGATTCTACGGTAGCGCCCTTGGTGATTGCAACAGTGCAAGTCGGAGGCCAA
>JAZUOK010000261.1:0-3134 GCA_045604665.1 Eubacteriales bacterium
GACAAAGAGGAAAGGATGCGACGCGCCGCAAATACCTCCTCCGAAAGATCTCTTGTGGTTAAAGAAACACGAAGAGTATCCCCGATGCCGTCAGCAAGAAGAGAGCCGATCCCGATGGAAGACTTTACAAGTCCAGACATCAAAGTACCTGCTTCCGTTACGCCAAGATGCAAAGGATAATCCGTTCTTTCAGACAAAAGACGGTTGGTAGAAATCATATTCTGAACATTGCTGGATTTAACAGAAACAACGATTCGGTCAAAATCAAATTCTTCCAGCATAGCAATTTTCCGAAGAGCGCTTTCGCAAAGAGCCTCGGGAGTCGGTCCCTTATATTTAAAAAGAAGATCTCTTTCTACAGAACCGGAATTGACACCGACGCGGATGGGAATTTTCCTTTCCCGGCAAATATTTGCAACCGCGCGGACATTTTCTTTTTCGCCGATATTACCGGGATTGATTCTGATTTTATCAATACCTGCCTGGGCAGATTCAATGGCAAGGCGGTAATCAAAATGAATATCCGCAACCAAGGGAATCTTTGTGTTTTCCTTTAGTCTTGCAATATTTCGCACTGCATCATGGTCAGGCACGGTAAAACGAACGATGTCACATCCTACCTTTTCAAGTTCCCTTATCTGAGCAAGGGTTGCTTCAAAATCTGTTGTGGGAGTACAGGTCATGGACTGAATGAGAATCGGTTCACCTCCGCCGATAAATCGGTCGCCGATTTGAATTTTTTTCGTCATTTTTCGAGCCATGCCTATGCCTCCTGTCAGATTAGTTTCAAAACATCAAAGACGGTAACCACCGCCATAAAAGCCAAAAGAACTGCCATCCCTGCCAAATGAACATATCCTTCAAACTTCGGATTGATGGGACGGCGAATCACGCATTCTACCAAGGTGAAAAGGATCCTTCCGCCATCCAGCGCAGGAAGAGGAAGAAGATTCATAATACCAAGATTTAGGCTGATAAAGGAAAAGAGATATAAAATATCAACAAAACCGGTCTGAGCAACCTCGGAAATAATGCTGACGGTTCCAACGGGGCCTGAAACACCGTTCATTCCGTAGCGACCGGAAATAAGGTCAAATAAGGTTTTGTAGATCATTTTCACCGTTGCTACCGACTGAGTGCCTGTTTGACGGATCAAAACGCCGAGAGACGGACGCACACCGAGAAAACGAAAGTCAAGAACGCCGACTTCGATTCCTTCTTGAACATCTGTAGGAAACTTTACATCTTCCAAAAAGACTTCATCTTCATCGCGAATGACCTTTATATCAAGAGGCTTTACTCCGTCAAGGGTGATGGTATTGGCAATGTCGGTATAGTCAAGCATTCTCTTGCCTTCGATCTCAATGATCTCATCCCCGGGTTGCAACCAGCGCTGAGAGAGGCTATTCTCATTAAAATCATAAATGATGCTCGATCCTACATTTCCCGTCATCAAAAGGAAAATAAACATTGCGATCACACCGGAAACAAGATTAAAAAATGACCCTGCAAATAAAACAATCAGCTTTTGCCAGCGCGGCTTATTTACAAGGGCATCGGGATCCGGGTCTTCCCCGTCCTCGCCTTGCATTGCGGTAAAGCCACCGATGGGGAGAAGTCTTAACGAATACACAATACCGCTTTTCTTAGAGGTTCTGGAAATCAATTTCGGCCCCATGCCCACAGCAAATTCAAGCACCTTAACCTTACAAGCGCGCGCGGCAAGGTAATGACCCAATTCGTGAAGAAAGATCATGACACCGAAAACAAGAACAGCTACGAGAATACCAAAAATTGTTTGCATACAGATTCCTTTCAAAACAAAAATATTACATCCTTATTTTTGTTTCAAGAGTGAAAATCAATTCGAGTATTTTTCTAAAACTTTCGTCTTGATTTCAAGATCCAGTGAAAGAATATCATCAATACTCGGAGAAATCAAAGAAGAATGGGATTCCACTTCTTCTGCGACAATATCAAAAATATCAAGAAAAGAGATTTTCCTGTCAAGAAACAGGCTAACCGCAGACTCGTTGGCAGCATTTAGTACGGTAGTAAAGGTTCCACCGAGACGGGCCGCTTTTCTTGCGCTTTTCAAAAGGGAAAATGTTTCTTCATCGGCACCTTCAAAGGTCAGTGTCATAGGCTTTGTGAAATCAAGAGGCTTACAAAGACCCTCGGTACGATGAGGATAAGTCAGGGCAAATTGAATGCAGTGCCGCATATCGGGATGGCCCATTTGCGCAATGGTAGAGCCGTCCACAAAGGTTGCCATAGAATGGACGATAGACTGACGGTGAACGGTGATCTCCACTTCATCCGCGGCTACCGAGAAAAGCCTGACTGCCTCGATCAATTCAAGACCTTTGTTTAAAAGGGTAGCAGAGTCAATTGAGATCTTTCTTCCCATATTCCAAACGGGATGAGCAAGAGCCATTTCAGGTGTCACTTTTTCAAGGTCTTCCCTCTTTTTGCCGAAAAAGGGTCCGCCGGAAGCGGTCAAAACAAGGTGAGAAAGATATTTTCGGTCATTAAAAGAACCGCTGATACACTGAAAGATCGCTGAATGCTCGCTGTCTACAGGCAAAATCAAAGCATTGTTCTCTTTTGCTGTTTTTAAAATAACCTCTCCTGCCGCTACAATAGGCTCCTTGTTTGCCATAGCAATATTTTTACCGCTTTTTAAAAGCTCCATTGTAGGTCGGATACCGTTGGAACCGAGGAGAGAGTTTTCAGTCACATCTGCAGGACATTCTCTGCAAAGAGTCAAGATCCCCTCCTCGCCGGAGAGGATCTTGGTATCTGTATCGGATACAGCAATCTTTAAGTTCTTGGCAGCCTCTTCATCCCGAACTGCACAGTACAAGGGATGAAATTCGCGGATCTGCTCTTCCAAAAGAGTGATATTTTTGTCAGCGCAAATACCGGTCAAACGAAATCCCCGTTCGCGGACAACCTCGATCGCCTGCGTACCAACGGAGCCCGTAGAGCCTAAAATACAAATGTTTTTCATAATCAATGAATTAAAAAGGCAGAGCCAAAGGCGGCGTAAACAAAAAGCATCACGCCTGCAATGGCAAGTGTAGAATCGAAGCGGTCAAGCACACCGCCGTGGCCGGGGAAAAGCTTGCCGT
>JAZUOK010000262.1:0-5268 GCA_045604665.1 Eubacteriales bacterium
GATCCTTGCGGAGGATCTGGGTACCATTGATCAGGATACGAGAGATCTTCTTTCCTATGCAGGGTATCCGGGAATGGCAGTGTTCCAATTCGGGTTTGACGGCAATCCCTTATCCCCTCACCTTCCTCATAATTTTAAGGAAAATCAGGTAGCGTATTCGGGAACCCACGATAATAATACCTTGCTTGGTTTCTATTTTGAGGAATCGGAAGATGTAAGAAACACCGCAAAAGAGTACCTGGGGGGATCCTCTGATCTTGTGAAAGAGACCCTGCGCGCTCTCTTTCGGTCAAAGGCAGGATGCGTGATCTTTCCCCTGCAGGATCTTCTCTTTTACGGTGCCGATACCAGGATCAATACCCCCGGGACAGCGGTGGGAAATTGGCAGTGCCGCTTTACCATGGAGCAGATCACATCTCTCGATGCGGAAACCTTTAAGCGGTGGAATCACCTTTTCGCTCGATAAGATGGTACACCTTTTTCCACGCGAAAAAAGAAAAAAACACACGAAAGAGGCACACTTCTTTTTGAAGTGTGCCTCAGTGATATTCGTCCTTCGGGCGAGTGATATATTCCTTTGGAATGTGATATATTTTCCTAAAGGAAAAATGTTATGGTAGGCATTTGCATTTGCAAATGCCCTTTTTTATATGCGGACCGTCGGGATGCCGGTCCCTACAAAAGGGGAAAAGTTTTTGCCATATAGCCTTCTCCTGTGGGAGAAGGTGGCAGGCAACGCCTGACGGATGAGGAGTTGGTTTTCTTTTGAGCAAAATTGATTTGGCGCAAAGCGCCAAGATCTTTTTACGAAAGGTTTTTACAAACACCTCATCCACCGCAAGCGGTCCCCCTCTCTCCCGGAGGGAGGCATGGAACCACAATATTTATTGGGACAAAGCGTTGTTTCATAAGTTTTACAAAATAAAGGCTTCCCCTTGAGGGGAAGGCACATACTTCTACGATGTTTTTATATACAAAGTATTTTTCCGAGGGTAGGGTGAAAGTATGGGAAGATTCGTGGTACAAAGCCTTTTTCCAAGAGTTTGAGCCTCTATCCGCGGACCGTCGTGCCGCCGGTCCCAAAAAAAGTGTTTATATTGTTTTATTCTTTATGGTGGAAAGCTTTTTGGGTACCTTTTTCTCGAAAAAGGTACAAAGTTTTTCCGGTTCCTTTTTTTCAAAAAGGAACAATAAAAAATAACCTTGGGATAAAAACCAAGGTTATATTTTTTTCGTTATAAGCTTTTTGGGTCACTTTTTCTCGAAAAAGGGACAGAAAGTTGGAACTTGTCAGATTCGGAAAGGTTTAGCTTTTTGATGGCCTGTTCAAAGATTTTTCGTGTGTCCTTTAGGGCCCCTGTGGCGTGGGAATCGCTGGCAAGATAGAATTTACAGCCCTCTTCTTTTGCAATGCGGAAAGGGCGCAGGATCGCATCTTCCTCCTCGGGAAGATAGGTCATGTCCTTTTGATTCAGTTCAATGCCGCAGCCAAGGCTTGCCGCCTTTTGAAACAGGGTGCGCATTTTCTTTTCCTCAATGAGGCGAAGTGTGTCAAGGCGCATTTTGTAATCGTTTTTTGCAATGAGCCGACAGGAAAGGTGAGGAATCCCGATTTTGTGAAAGGGCAGGTCCATACCAAGAACCGCCTCCAACCGTTCGAGCCAGGTCTTGGCACAGGCCTCGGCGCTGCATTTCTTTTCGGGAGGAACATTGGTATTCATGTGAAAATGGGTGGTGGGCACTACAATAAAGTCAAACAGATCCATCTTTTCCGCGGAAAGGCCGAGGGTCAGGTTCTTATTCAGATCTGTTTCACAGCCGAAGAGAAATCGGATCCCGTCTTTTTGAGGAAGGGGCAAAGCCTTTTCCAGATTTTCAAAATTCTGAAGGGCGTAGTTTTTGGACTCGGTGGGGATATCCTCGTCCCAAAGATGATTGGTCAGACAAACCGTATCAAGACCTTCTCTTTCCGCATAAGAAAGAATCGCTTCGGGAGTCATATCTTCGTCCTTACAGCAGACGGATACGGTTGAGTGAATGTGCAGGTCGTGGTTGAATGTGTATTTCATCTTTATCCTGAATTTTGTTGTTCTATATTTTTAAAGGAATGGCGGGAAAATAAAAGTTGTGATTTGGAAAGAAAATGTTTTGAACAGTGATATTGTGGAACAAGTTCCACAGTGATATTTTCCCTTGCGGCAAAGTGGTATTGAAACCTGTGGTTTCAGTGTTATTTTATTCGCCTCCAAAACTCGCGTAGCGAATATCACTCGGCGTTAGCCGAATATCACTGCAAGGCAATAGAACTCGCCTTTGGCGAATAAAACTGCGAGACTTCTGAAAAAGAAGTCTCGCAATCGCCGTCTTTTTGTTTGGTTTTATTCTGTGATACCGTTCCTATGATCCTTGATTATCTCAAGAAGTTCTTCGTTGCAATCTTCGGCGGTACCTCTTTCATAGAAGCAAGCGTACTCTTCATAGCCCTTGTTATCAAAGCCTTTTTCAGTAGGCATGTAACCGTCGTCGCCGTTGGTGTAACCGCAAACGAAGTTTACATCGTAGTAGGGTTTGGCAGCCGCTCTCAGCGCACTTGCACTCTCGTGGAACATCTCGTAAGATGCAAAGGAAAGAGCGAAATCACCGAAAGTCACAACAGACAGCGGAATTTCGTCGGTATCACCCAGGGTGTCGTTTCTCTTCAGCGTGTGGGTGACTTCAAGACCGGAGTCAAAGCCGTACAGGGTGTAAATATTTTTGCCTACCGCGCTGTCGCCAAAGGTTTTGCAAAGTCTTGCGCCGTCCACAAGCTGTGCAGGATCCTTGCGTACGGTAACCTCTTTCTGAACGGTTGTAGTCCGAATGGTACCGGTTTGGTACTGGGTGGCATTTTCTGCTGCCTCGATGGCAGTGCCGGCCAAGGATTTACCAAATGCAACATGAAGGAGCTTTTTACCCTTCAGGGTGTTTTCCATCTCGCTGATAGCATCCTCGCCACCTACTAATTCATAATATCTTGTGTAACGATCGACATGCTCTTGGATCTGTTCAGCGGTCAGATAATCGGAAAGCCAGGCTTCATCTTCGGGTTTGAAACGAGGCTCCCAAAAGTTGATATCACCGGTGCCGCCGTTGAAGAAGGCAGCAAGATAGCCACCGTCTGCCAGACCCTGGCGCAGGTAGTAGATAAAGTCAGAAGAGATGTATGCTTCGTCTACATCGTATTCGTCATCATCTGCCGTTTCGGGGGTAACATGCAGGTAGCCTACTGCAGTTGCAGCATGGCCCTGCCAGTTCACAAGGAGGATAGGCTGTTTGCCATCTCTATCGAAGCGGATCACGCGCATTTCACGATCGATCTGGGATTCATAAGTACCGGGAGTGCCTGTGGCGCGTTCACGGTAGTGACCCTGAATGCTACAGAAATCACCGTTTTTATTGAAGTAGCGGCGAACCGTTCCAATACCGATGTCGGACTCTGCAGTGCCGGAGGAAGCGGTGGAGGGGGTCAGGTCAAGGAGAGCCTCCTGTGCGGCGCGAACCACTGCAGGATAGAGATATTCGTTGAACCAGATCTGAATGCCTTCACCGGTTGGTGCAGTAATGTTGGGTGCAGAGTGGGAGTGGGTTGCGTTAAAGAAGAATTTGTCAGCAGAAAGGCCTGTTTTTTCTACCAAAAATTCGGTAGCACCTTTGATAAAGCTGTCGGGCACCTTACGGGCAGGGATACTGAAATACAGTACCGTATCCTCCTTATTGCCGTCTGCCAGAGCCACACAGGTTACATGGATGGGCTCTGCAGTATCGACGCCCAGGTCGTTACCGTTGATGGTTGCGGCAGTACCGTAGGGAGTTGCATCTACGGTGGAGTAACCGGTGGAGAACTTAGAAGGGATGGTGTTGTTCAGAACGGTCATGGTTCTGGCATTTTCATGATATGCAACTGCAGACTGGAAGTAGTAGAGAGCTTCGTTGCCCATTTCTTCTTCGTAGTTCTTAAGATCGTAAGCCGAGCGGTCAAGTCTGTCTACATAGTCGAAGTGTGCTTTGCCGTTTGCATCTTTAATGGTGATGCGGAGCCTGGTCTCACCTGCGGAAACGGCTACCGGAAATTCCATTCTTAAAGGAAGCTCTTCGCCGGCTTCGTAGGTAAAGGCGCCATCCATCTTTTTATTGTTTACATAAAGGGTGTATTTGGAAGCAGTATCAGCGGGGCCGGTTCCGAAATAGCAAAGGCGGATGCCCTCATCCAGAACGAGACATTTGCTTTGCATAGTAACGGCAGGGCTCTCTGCCAAATCCAAGGGGCCTTTGCCGGGGGTAAAGTCAGGAGTTGCGGGAGCGGTGTCCTTGGTGGGGAGATCCTTGAGATTGCCGCTATTGTATTTCTTTACCAGATAGTTTCTTACCGATACGGCGTAGTTTGCATAGGAGAGATAAAGGTTTTCAAGGGGGGCATTCTGGGCTTCTTTGGCAATCGCTGCGCCTTTTGCTGCCTGATCGAGGAGATTAAAGGAGCCTTCTTTGATACCGTCGCTGTATACAATGCTGTCAGCCATTTCCGATGCCTTCAAAGGCTGTGCAGCATAGGCATACATGCCGTTAACCACAGGAGCGGCTTTGATATCGGAAAGGGCGGCGCTTGCAAGCGCACTGCCTCCGCCTGTAGTTGCAACAAAGGAGAATTCATTCTCGCTTGCTGCATCAATCGTGTTCTTGAAAAAGTGGAACACGATGGAAACCTTATCGCTGAAGGAAAAGTTAGCGCCGTAGAGGAACTGGATCTCGCCAAAAAGAGTGTTGCCTTTTATTTTTGCGGTGCTGCCGGGTACTTCTTTATCCTGGGTTGCGGAAATTGCAATGGAACCGCTTTCTGCGGTGAAATAGGTATTGTTTTTCCAAGTGCCCACCTGATGGAAGGTAACGGATCCGCTTGCTTCTTTGGCAACAATGCTTGTGTCGGAGCCGATCTTAACGGTGGCACCGTTACCGATAAATTCGGTACAGCCGCCGTCTACCGCACTGAGGAGAGAAAGCTTATCCCCTTCGGGCTTAATGGTAAGGGTTTTTGTGGGGATGGCACCGCCGTTTGCAGAGCGATTGTAAAGATAACTCTTAAAGGTACCGCCGGTGACGGTAGAGGTGAGAGAGGTGGTAATGGTTGGAAGATTACCGCCCAAATATAAGCCACTGTCAAAGGTACCGCCGGTAATTGTATTTTCAGTAGTGGAAAGGGTGCCCTTTCGGGAGGAAAGGTAAGAAGTGTCCTTG
>JAZUOK010000263.1:0-4393 GCA_045604665.1 Eubacteriales bacterium
ACTGTTTCAGATTATGGATACCCCACCCGAGGTGAAGGAAAAAGAGGATGCGATCTCACTTGAAAAGGTTTCGGGGGATGTGGTTTTCGATCATGTGAATTTTTCATATGTTCCCGGTAAGAGAGCGATTTCAGATATGTCTTTTCGCGTTCCGGCAGGGGAAACCCTTGGCATTGTCGGTCATACCGGCGCCGGAAAAAGCACCCTTGCCAATCTGATTACCCGTTTATACGATCCCGATTCCGGAACCATTTCCATTGACGGTCACGATCTTCGCGACATTACCCTAAAAACCCTCAGAGAACATGTGGCCATTGTTTCCCAGGAAACATATATGTTCCGCGGCACGATTTTTGATAATATTCGCTATGCATCACCGGAAGCCACATACGAAGAGGTGCTTGCAGCCTCCAAGGCATCCGGCTGTCACGACTTCATTATGGCACTTCCCGATGGCTACAATACCATGGTTGGCATGGATAAAAGATTGCTCTCCGGCGGTGAGAAGCAAAGAGTTTCGATTGCTCGCGCCATTTTGAAAGACCCTTCGGTTTTGATCTTGGATGAAGCAACTGCCGCCATGGATACCAAAACGGAAAGAAAGATCCAGGAGGCGCTTCAAGTCATTTCCAAGGACCGTACCACCATTGTAATTGCACACCGCCTTTCCACACTGCGTGATGCAGACCGCCTGATCGTTGTGGAAAACGGCGCGCTTGTGGGAGAGGGAACTCATAAAGAGCTTTTGGAAAACTGTGAAGTCTATCACAAACTATATCACCTTCAGATGGAAGCTATGAAAACCATCGGAATTGAAGAATAGGAGAGAGAACGGATGATTCAAGGCCTTGAAAAGATAACCGATTCATTTCTTTTAAATCGGGACAACACAGAGTTTTTCCTTTCCTCCAAAGGACTTTTGATGGTTCGCATAAGGGAAAAGGATTTTGAAGGAAGAGCCTTTGTCAGCCTTGCTTTTCCTTTTGAAACGGAAGAAGAATACATCTGTATTCAAAACGAGGAAAAGGAAGAGATCGGTATGATTCGTTCTCTTTCGGATCTTAATGAAGAAGAAATCAATCTTTTAAAAGATGAAATCAAAAAGAAGTATTTTGCCCCGAAAATTTTGAAGATCAAAAAACTCACCGAGCGTTACGGCTCTTCTTATTGGGATTGCGATACCGACTACGGCTTTCGCAAATTCACCGTAAAGGATGCCCATCGAAATATTTTGCGCCTTGGGGAGGACCGCGCGTTCGTTGTTGATGTTGACGGGTGCCGATATGAAATTGAAAGCCTTGAAAAACTCGACAAAAAAAGCCATTCCAAGATCGAGATCTATTTGTAATTAAGGAGTTTGGGTTGGAAAAGAAAAATACAGCGGAACGGGAACAGGACGATTTCGTTTCCGTTTTCGAAAACCGCACCGGCGAAAAGATGATCTTCTCCTTTCTCACAAATCTTGATGATAAGGGGAACGGGGAAGAGAGAAGAGCTTTCTTTGGTAAAGAAGGCATCTATACTGTTTCCTGTGACGGGGAAGAGATCAGATCCTTTCCCTTCCTGAAAATAAAAGATGCACGCTATGAAAGCTTTGTAGGAGGAGCCGCCTGTTTGATCCTTTTTGAGGGGGAATGGGTGGAGTTTTGTCGTGCCTTCGGTGCAGAAAAAGCAAACCTTTCCCAATTCGTCCGCCTTTTAAAGGAAGTGATCGACGGTGTCCTTTTGCCGGAGAATGCAGTCTTTACCCCCCGTATATCCATTTGTCCCAAGTGCCGCCGACCCTTGGCCAAGGGAAGTCAAACCTGTCCCTCCTGTACGGAAAAAAAGGGAATGCTTGGAAGACTTTTTTCTTTGATGAAGGGAAATTACCTCTGGATCCTCCTTTCTGTTTTCCTTTTCTTCTTCCATTCGGTCCTCAATATGCTTCTTCCCATTTTACAAGGAAACTTTGTGGATCGGTATTTGAATACCGCCAATCCTTCCGAAATTCTTGCAAATTATACGCCTGCTGTTTTAGTGGTTTGCTCTATGGCCCTTGTGAGAATATTTACGGTCCTTTCCACTGTATTCAGAAACAATATTTTATCCAAGGTCAGTGTTAAAACCGTTCTTGAGATCAGAAGGCGGCTTTATGAAAAGATCCAGTCCCTTTCCGTTGCCGGAATATCCCGTCACACGGCTGGTGATCTGATGAACCGCGTTTCCGGTGATACCAATATTATTTCTCAGTTTTTGACCAATTTTCTTCCGGGCATTCTGGAGCAGACCTTCGTGGTCATTTTCGTTTCCGTTATGCTTTTTTCCTATTCACCGAAAATGGCGCTGATGATCCTGTTCCCCACGCCCTTCGTTGCCATCCTTTTCCGTCTTGTATGGAAAAGAACGCATCGCTTGTACCGTCGTCAGTGGATCGAAAATTCCAAGGCGAATACGCTTCTTCACGATGTGTTCCGCGGTGTTCGCGTGGTAAAGGTCTTCGGTACCGAAAAAAGCGAAATCGAAAAGTACGATCGCGCCATCTCCACCCTTCGGGATATTTCCGTTCGTAATGAAACGGCTTGGGCGAAGCTTGTTCCGTACACGGAATATTTGATCCAACTGGGCAATTTCATTCTTCTTTACTATGCAGGAAACGAGATTTTAAATGCCAATATGACCATCGGTCAGCTTACCATGTTTTCCTCTTTTGTAACCCTTCTTTATGCGCCTCTTCGCTCTATGGCCAACTATCCTCGCCGTATTCAGCAAGCGATGACGGCGGTCGCCAAGGTTTTTGAGGTGCTGGATGAAGAGCCCGATGTTGCAGATAGAAAGAACGCTGTGGACATTGAAATGAAGGGCGAGGTAAAGATCGATAAGATCTGGTTCGGGTACGACGAAAATGAAAATGTTTTGGAGGATGTTTCCGTTTCTGTCTCTCCCGGTGAAATGCTGGGCATCGTAGGAAAAAGCGGTGTTGGCAAAAGTACGCTGATCAATCTTGTGATGCGTCTTTATGATGTTGATCGGGGTAATATTTTCATCGACGGTATTGATATTCGGGATATTTCCCAGCACTCCCTGCGTTCGCAGATCGGTGTTGTTTTGCAAGAAGCCTTTTTGTTTTCCGGCTCTGTGTTTGAAAATCTCGCCTATGCAAAGCCTGATGCTACTTATGAAGAGGTGATCCGCGCGGCTCGCCTTGCAGGAGCCCACGAGTTCATTATGAAACTGCCCGACGGTTATAACACCACCGTCGGTGAAAACGGACATACCCTCTCCGGCGGTGAAAGGCAAAGGATCACCATCGCCCGCGCTATTCTTCACGATCCTAAAATTTTAATTCTTGACGAAGCGACCAGCGCATTGGATACGGAAACGGAAAAGAAGATTCAAGATGCCCTTGCTTATCTTTGCAAGGATCGCACGACCATTGCCATAGCTCACCGTCTGTCTACCCTTCGCAATGCAACAAAGCTTCTTGTTTTGGATAATAAGACGGTTGCAGAACTCGGAACTCACGAAGAGCTGATGGAAAAAGAAGACGGCATTTACCATTCCCTGGTGATCGCGCAAAGAGAAATGTCAAGAGTTGAGAAGAAAAACAAATGAAATCATTAAAATGTTTGACATTTTCCTTGAAATATGTATAATGTTTAGAAGTTTCACCCGGTTACCAGCCGGGGAAGAAAGTGAGGAAATATAAATGAAAAACACAGAAAAGACAATGGACAAGATCGTAGCTCTCTGTAAGGGCAGAGGATTTGTTTATCCCGGCAGCGAAATTTACGGCGGTCTTGCAAACTCTTGGGACTACGGCCCCTTGGGTGTAGAACTCCAAAACAATGTAAAGCGCGCTTGGTGGAAAAAGTTCGTTCAGGAATCTCCCTACAATGTAGGTCTTGACAGCGCCATTTTGATGAACCCTCAGACTTGGGTCGCTTCCGGTCATGTGGGTGGATTTTCCGATCCTTTGATGGACTGCAAGGTGTGCAAGACCCGTCACAGAGCAGACAAATTGGTTGAGGACTATATTGCAGAGAACAAGCTTGATATCAACCCCAACGGTTGGGACAACAATAAGCTTTCCGAGTTTATTAAAGAAAACCATATTACTTGTCCTGCATGCGGATCCGGTGATTTTACCGATATCCGTAAGTTTAATTTGATGTTTAAAACCTTCCAGGGTGTTACGGAAGATTCTTCCTCCGAGCTTTATCTCCGCCCCGAAACTGCTCAGGGTATTTTCGTAAACTTTAAGCACATTCAGCGTACTACCAGAAAGAAGATTCCTTTCGGTGTCGGTCAGATCGGTAAATCCTTCCGTAACGAGATCACCCCCGGCAACTTTATTTTCCGTATTCGTGAATTTGAACAGATGGAGCTTGAATTTTTCTGCAAGCCCGGTACC
>JAZUOK010000264.1:0-2354 GCA_045604665.1 Eubacteriales bacterium
CTCATGAATGGGGTCACCGTGCAGTTGCCATCACGGACCACGGAAACCTTCAAGGCTTTCCCGATGCTATGCTTACTGCAGAGAAAATCGGTATGAAGGTCATCTACGGTATGGAAGGCTACTTTGTGGATGATACTGCAAGAGCATTGTTTGGAGAAGCACACGGGGATTTTAAAAATACCGAGTTTGTGATTTTTGATATTGAAACCACAGGTCTTTCTCCTCTGTCTTGTCACATTACGGAGATTGGTGCCGTTTTATATAAAAACGGGGAAGTGATCGATCGCTTTTCAACCTTTGTCAATCCCGGCGAACCGATCCCGCAGAATATTGTAGAGCTTACCGGCATAACCGATGAAATGGTAAAGGATGCTCCCAAGCCTTTGGATGCGGTAAAAGATTTTCTTGCCTTTGCAGGAGATCGCCTTTTGATCGCACACAACGCAAATTTTGATATGGGCTTTATTAAAAAAGTTGCGGAGGATAATAACATTCCGCTTCCGAACCCATATTTGGACACGCTTGCGCTCTCTCGCTTTCTTAATCCCGATCTGAAAAAGCATAAGCTCGATACTCTTCAGGAATATTTCGGTCTCGAGTCCTTTAATCATCACCGCGCCTTTGAGGATGCGGAGATGCTTGGCAAAATTTTTGATGCCATGATTTCAAAAATGGAGCAAGAGGGTATTTCTGATCTTGACGGTATGATGGCAGGTATGGCCGCTTCCTGCGATCCTAAGAAACTGAAGCCATACCATATTATCCTTCTTGTAAAGAATCAAGTAGGCCTTAAAAATCTATATAAGCTGGTTTCCCGTTCATATCTTGATTTCTATGCCCGTCGCCCCCGTATTCCAAAGACACTCCTCCAGGAGTACAGAGAAGGGCTTCTTGTGGGCTCTGCATGCTCCGAAGGTGAATTATACAATGCCATTTTAGAAGGAAAGGGCTTCGGAGACCTTCTCCGTATTGCCGACTTCTATGATTACCTTGAAATTCAGCCTACCGGGAATGATTTTTATCTCATTCGTGACGGCAAGGTTTCAGGGGAGGAAAAGCTTCAGGAGATCAACCGAACCATTTTAAATCTTGGCAGAAAGAAGAATAAAATGGTCGTTGCTACGGGTGATGTTCACTTTATGCGGCCGCAAGATGAGATCTTTCGCAGGATCCTCCTTGCAGGCATGAAGTTTAAAGACGCGGATTCTCCTACACCGCTGTATATGAGAACAACAGACGAGATGCTTGCGGAATTTCAGTATCTTTCTGC
This sequence comes from Eubacteriales bacterium, assembly GCA_045604665.1. Classification (GTDB taxonomy): domain Bacteria; phylum Bacillota; class Clostridia; order Oscillospirales; family SIG627; genus RGIG5579. The sequence goes on from JAZUOK010000264.1 coordinate 1,271, forward strand.
AGATGTTGCAAAAGAGGTGGTCATCACAAACCCCAACAAGATCTGTGATATGATCGAAGAGGTACGCCCCATTCCGAAAGGTTCTTATCCTCCTTCCTTGGAGGGAGCGGTAGAAGAACTCAACCGTTCTTGCTATGAAAAAGCTCACGAGATGTACGGAGATCCCTTGCCGAAAATTGTGGAAGATCGTCTTGGCAGGGAATTGAGCTCTATTGAGCAAAACGGCTTCTCCGTTTTGTATGTTATTGCAAAGCGTCTCGTAAAAAACAGTGAAGATAAGGGCTATCTTGTGGGTTCCCGAGGCTCTGTTGGCTCTTCCTTTGTTGCTACCATGGCAAGTATTTCCGAAGTAAATCCCTTGGTACCTCATTATCTTTGTACCAACAAAGAATGTAAATACAGCGAATTTATTACGGACGGCTCCTGCGGTTCAGGTTTTGACCTTCCTCCGAAGAACTGCCCCAAGTGCGGCAGACCCTTAACCTCCGACGGACATGATATTCCCTTTGAAACCTTCCTTGGGTTCTTTGGTGATAAATCTCCCGATATTGACTTAAACTTCTCCGGTGATGTACAGGCAGATGCCTACAAATTCACGGAAGAACTGTTCGGCAGTGAAAATGTGTTCCGCGCAGGAACGATTGGTACTCTTGCGGAAAAGAATGCATACGGCTATGTGAAAAAGTATCTTGAGGAAAGAGGAAAGGTACTCAATCACGCCTCTGAAAATCAATTGGTTGTTGGCTGTACCGGTGTGAAAAAGACTACAGGTCAGCATCCCGGCGGAATCATTGTTATTCCACGAGATAAGGATGTATATGACTTCACCCCTGTTCAGCATCCTGCTGACGGTCAGGGTACCGAAACCATAACCACACACTTTGCATTCTCTTATTTGCACGATACCGTGTTAAAGCTTGATATACTCGGCCATGATGTACCTACCAAGTATAAAATGCTTGAGAAGTATTCCGGAATCAATGTTCTGACCGTTCCCATGCGAGACGAAAAGGTTATGAGTCTTTTTGATTCCTCGGAAGCTCTTGGTTGTGATCTGACGGAGATCGGTGTGGAAACGGGAACC
>JAZUOK010000265.1:0-9732 GCA_045604665.1 Eubacteriales bacterium
AGTAAAAAAATAATTTGCAAAAATATAATATTTTTTTGAAGCGGTGTCTTGAAAATGGCTTAAAACAAGGGGAAAAATAATGTTTTCAAAGTGTGAATATATTTTTTCGTTCATTTTTGTGCAATTTTGAAAAGCGAAAAATTCATCTTTTGGATCGAAAATGCAGGAAAAGAGGCATTTTTCGACGCTGAAAATGCGAAAAAACATTGATTTTCCGCGCTTTTTGGTTTCTTGACAAAGAAAAATCTATATGATAATATTAGTCTACATACATGCGACTTAGGAGGAATATATGAGTATGACAAAGAGATTACTATCAAAAACGCTTGTTCTCTTGCTTGCTTTTCTGATGGTGTTTTCTCCCTTTACTACGGTTGTTTTTGCCGCTGAAGCAGACAAAGATGTGACCGTGGAGAAGGAGACCAGCGACGCCAACAATAAGCTTGCAGAGATCGGGGAATTGTTGAATTCCAACGACTATTCCGAGTACAGGTTGCTCTACAAGGATATGCCCAACGGCAAAGAAGAGATCGTTCTTGCCGGTGGCGATTTTGATGTGGAGAAAACTACTGCGAAGGTATTTAAGGACAAGTACCTTGACAGTGAAAAGGAAGTGGTGCTCATCCCCGATACAGGCGATGTAACCTGGTCTTTCGAAGTGAAGAAGGCAGGCAACTTCCACATTGAGATCGTTTATGCCCCCGTGGTATCCTACGACGGTGACGCTGACGGTAAGGCTGACCTTGTGAGCAATACCGCCACCATTAAGCGCGCCCTTCTCATTGATGACGCTTATCCCTTCAAGCAGAGCCGCTATATTGAGCTTGCTCGCGTTTGGGAGGATGAAATGGGCGGTGAGGGCTCCAATGACCGCGGTTTCGTTTTGGATAACGACGGAAACGAGATCAAGCCCGGCAAACTGGAAAGCCCCGAATGGCGTACCGTGAAAGCAAGCGATTCTACCGGCTACATTGTGGAACCCTTCCTATATTATATAGAAGAAGGTGTCCATACCCTTACCCTTGCAGAGGTGCAGGAAGTTTGTGCGATCAAAGAGATCCGCATTTTCTATGATGATTCTTCCATCTCTTATAAGGATTATCTGAAGTCCTTTGAAGGCAAGGCTGACAATGCTGCAGGTGAAAAATCTGTTATGATCGATGCTGAAATTGCTCATCGTACCTCCTCCAATATTATATATCCCGTATACGACCGTTCTTCTGCGGCTACCGAGCCTCAGAGTGCGTATAACATCTATCTGAACTCTATCGGCGGTGAAAAATGGCAGACCGTGGGACAGTGGATCTCCTGGGAATTTGAAGTTCCTGCTGACGGCTTCTATACCATTAGCCCCCGTTTCCTTCAGTCCTTCGCGGAAGGTATGTATGTTACCCGTGAACTGAAGATCGACGGTGAGAGTCCTTACGAAGAAGCAAAAGCCCTCCGCTTTAAATATAATGACGAGTGGCAGCTGCACCCCGTGACTGAGGGTGTGATGGATAAGAAGACCGGCGAAGAGAGAGAACTGAAGTTCTATCTGACCAAGGGCAGCCACGAAATGGAAATGTGGGTCGTTCTCGGTGAAATGGCAGAGATCCTCAACACTGTTGAAACCTCTCTTTCCAACATCAACGAATACTACCTGCAGATTCTGATGCTCACCGGTTCCGAGCCCGACGAATACAGAGACTACGAATTTTCCCGTCTGATGCCCGAGGTCCTCAAGGGTATGAAGGCGGAATCCAAGGTTCTTTTCGAGGTTTCCAAGCTCCTGGAAGAGATCAACGGAACCAAGGGTTCTGACTCCGTAACGCTGGACAATGTGGCCCTTCTTCTTGAAAGAATGGCAGAAGACGAAGACTTGATCGCGCCCAACTTTACCGAACTGAAAGACTACATCGGTAACCTTGGTACCTGGATCATGACTGCCAGAAACCAGCCTCTGCAGTTTGACTACATTCTGGTTTCTCCTGCGGCTGATGTAGAGAAAAAAGGCGCAGAGAAATATATGAAGGAAAACGACTTTAATGCCGACGCCTCCTTCTTCGAAGCCATTGGCTACGAATTTGAGCAGTTTATCATGAGCTGGATCAGCGACTACTCCAGCTACGGTGTACGCACTGCGGAAGGTGCTGAAAACTACGCTTCCATCGAAGTATGGACCACCTCCGGTCGTGACCAGTCCACCATTATGAGATCCCTGATCAGTGACTCCTTTACTTCCCAGAAGAACATCGCAGTTGACTTAAAGCTTGTTGCGGCAGGATCCCTTCTTCCTGCAACGCTTTCCGGCTCCGGCCCCGATGTCAACATGACCCTGGCTTCTGCTACGGTTATCAACTACGCGATCCGTTCCGCGGCTCTTCCCATTAACCCTGCAGGTTATGTGGATAAGGAAGGCGATGATGAAGAGACGCGCAAATTCAATGCTGAATGCCGCGAGATTTTCTCTGATTATGAAGATGTAAAGAAATGGTTTACCGATGCGGCTACCATTCCTCTGGAGCTTTACGGCGTAGCATACGGTCTCCCCGAGACGGAAAGCTTCTCCATGCTCTTCTACCGCAGTGACATTCTCTTGCAGCTGGGTCTTGAGATCCCCGATACCTGGGATGATGTTTACAACATGCTTCCCACCCTTCAGACCAACAATCTGGACTTCGGTTATCACGAATCTCTGGCAGGTCTTCTGATCATGCTGTATCAGAACGGCGAGACCCTTTACAGACACGCAGAAAATGATCCCGAAGGAAAGGGCGGCAAGACCTACGGTTATGCCATCAACCTTGACAAGAACGAATCCCTGGAAACCTTTAAGGAAATGTGCGAGCTTTACACCATGTATGGCTTCCCCTACTCCTACAACTTCGCAAACCGTTTCCGTACCGGCGAAATGCCCATCGGTGTTCAGGTTTATACCACCTACTCTCAGCTGACCATCTTTGCTCCCGAGCTTCGCGGTCTGTGGGGCTTCACCATTCTTCCCGGTACCATCCGTACCGATGAGAACGGCAACGCTTTCGTAGACCACACTGCCGATACCACCGTAACCGGTATCGTTATGATGAGAGACTGCAAAGAGATCCGTGCAGCTTGGGAATTTATGAAGTGGTGGGTATCCGCTGAAAGCCAGTCCACCTACGGTCAGGAATATTACGCACTGCTCGGTGCTTCCGGTCAGTACGCCACTGCCAACATGGAAGCCCTTTACTCCATGAGCTGGACCGCTGATGAAAGAGCAGAGCTTCACAAACAGTTTGAGTGGCTTCAGGCAACTCCCGAAATGCCCGGTGGTTATATCGTAACCCGTTATGTAGAATTTGCGTTCCTCGCTGCTTACAACGATGACGCAGATCCTGTTGAAGCAATGCTGGAGCACATTGACTCCATCAACTCCGAGCTTACCAGAAAGCGTAACGAGTTTGATTTGCCCACGCTGGAAAATTACGAAGAATATCTGGCATCTCTTGATGCTTAATCTAAAAGTAAGGAGAGGAATTTCTCATGTCTCAAAAGACTGAAACAGCAAAAAGACCTGTATCCAGAAAAGACATGACAAAGTGGCAGTGGACTCTCAAGGAAATGAAGAATAATAAGACCGGCTATTTTCTGCTTGCACCGTTCTATATCATTTTCTTCATTTTCACCGTACTTCCTGTTATCTTGTCAATCTTCTTCAGTGTAACAGACTTTAACATGCTTGAAACACCGAACATTGTTTGGTTTGACAACTATATCCGTCTGTTCTTGGACGACGATATCTTTATTCTTTCCGTAAAGAATACCTTGATCTTTGCTTGTATCACGGGCCCCGGTTCTTACCTGCTGTCCCTGATCATGGCTTGGTTCATTAACGAGCTTCCACCCAAGATCCGTGCGATCATGACACTGATCTTCTACGCGCCCAGTATTTCCGGTAATGTGTATATGGTGTGGACTTACATTTTCTCCGCAGACTCTCACGGTTTTTTGAACGGTACCTTGATGGATCTGGGTCTGATCACAACGCCCATTGCGTTCTTGAAGGACCCCGACTACATCATGGCGATCGTTATCATCGTAGCGCTGTGGACCTCCCTCGGTACCTCCTTCCTTACCTTTATCGCAGGTTTCCAGGTTGTTGACCGTTCCCTTTACGAGGCAGCAGCAGTGGACGGCGTTAAGAACCGTTGGCAGGAGCTTTGGTACATTACGATGCCTTATATGAGACCGCAGATGATGTTCGGTGCGGTTATGGCAATCACCCAGTCCTTCGGTTTCGGTGCGGTTATTACCGGCCTTGTTGGTTTCCCCTCACCGGACTACTGTCCACATACCATCATGCACCACTTGGAGGACTACGGTAACTCCCGTTTTGAAATGGGTTATGCATCTACCATCGCAGTGGTACTGTTCTTTATGATGATCGGTTCCAATATGCTGGTGCGTAAAGTTCTCGGAAAGGTTGGTAAGTGATATGGCAAAATTAAGAATCCGCAAATCCAACCACGCGATGAACCGTTCTCTCGGCGGAGATATCGGTATCAACGCTGTCCTTCTGATCATGGGTGCATTTATGTTCCTGCCGATGCTTTATACCATCATGCAGTCCTTAAAGCCCCTGGACGAACTTTGGCAGTATCCCCCCCGTTTCTTTGTTAGAAACCCCACTCTGAACAACTTTAAAACCCTTTTGAACCTGATGAGTACCTCCTGGGTGCCTTTCTCCAGATACATCTTCAATACCGCGTTTGTATCCATTTTGGGTACTTTCGGCAATGTAATCCTGTCTTCCATGGCAGCTTACTCTCTTGCGAAGATGAAATTCCCCGGAAAAGCATTCCTTTTCCAGGTGGTTGTTTACTCCCTGATGTTCCACACCACAGTAACTGCAATCACCAACTTCTGGACGATGAGTAAGCTCGGCCTTGTAGATACTTATTGGGCGAGAATCATCCCTGCTTGTGCCACCAGTATGGGTCTGTACCTGATGAAACAGTTTATGGAAACCAGTGTACCGGATACGGTTCTGGAATCCGCCCGTCTTGACGGCTCCAGCGAAATGCGTGTATTCTGGCAGATCGCAATGCCTATGGTAAAGCCTGCTTGGCTGACACTGATCGTGTTCTGTTTCAAAGATCTTTGGAACGCAGGTTCTTCCATTTATATTTATTCCGAGCAGTACAAGAGTTTCAACTATGCGATCCAGCAGATCGTTACCGGCGGTATTTCCCGTCAGGGTGCCGGCGCTGCTTCCACCGTTATTATGATGATGGTACCGATCCTTGTATTTGTGGTAACTCAGAGTAACATTATTGAAACCATGTCTACCTCCGGTATGAAAGACTAAGGAAAGGAGAAAAGCTATATGAAAAAAGCGTTGAGAATTATTCTCTTGGTTCTTTGTATTGCGGCTCTCCTTGCTCCTTGCGCAAGCGCTTTGGTGCCGTATACAACCTACACTTACGACATTGACGGTAACTATGTGGAATCTCCTCACGCCTATGTTCCCGACAGAATCGTAGATTCCGAGGATATGGGTCTTGCAACCGCATTGAATACGCCTACCGATATTATTTCGGATGAGGACGGTAACCTTTACATTGCCGACCCCAATAACAACCGTTTTGTTGTTTTAAATTCCGACTACACCTTGAATCTTACCGTTTCCCGTTTTCTTAACGATCAGGGCGTTCCCGATGGTTTTGAGAAACCCAGAGGACTGTTTGTAAAAGACGAAGAGATCTTCGTTTGTGACACCGAAAACAACCGTATCGTTGTTTTTAATAAGATCGTAAAAGACGGTAAGATCAGTGAGCTCGTGTTCGACCGTGTGATCGGAAAACCCGAAAGCACTGCTTTCCCCGAAGGTTCTACATATAAGCCGATCGCTTGTGCAGTAGATACCGCAGGAAGAATCTATGTGGTTTCTTCCACCACAAACCTTGGTATTATTTCCATGAACTCTGCCGGTGAATTTCTCGGATTCCTCGGTGCACAGAAAACTGCACCTTCCGCTTGGCAGATCTTCTGGAGAATGTTCCAGACCAAAGAGCAGAGAGGTGCTCTTCAGTCTTTGGTTCCTACCGAGTACAACAACATTGCAATTGATGAATCCGGATTTATTTATGCAACCATTTCTTCTTTGGATCAGAAGAAAATGGCATCTGCCATTGCAGGCAAGGATACTTCCGGTGACTACGCTCCTGTTAAAAAACTGAATGCAGAAGGTACTGATGTTATGCTCCGTACCGGCTTCTGGCCGCCTTCCGGTGAAGTTACGGTGGTGCAGTATCAGTCTGTTGGTAAAGAGGCAAATACCGATGTATCCTTGGTTATCGATGTAGCCCTTGGCCAGGCAGGAACTTGGACCATTGCTGACGGTAACCGTCAGAGATTCTACACCTATGATTCTCAGGGAAATCTTCTCTTTATCTTCGGTGACTCCGGTCCTCAGCTTGGTAACAATACCAGCATTTCTTCTGTTTGCTATCAGGGCGACAAGTTCCTGGTGCTTGACCGCACCAACAATTCCTTTACCATCTATAAGCGCACTGCCTACGGCGAAGATCTGATGGCAGCCATTCAGAATGTAGAGGACAGAAACTATGACCAGTCTGCGAAATATTGGCAGAAGGTGCTTCTGAGAAACTCCAATTTTGACGAAGCATATATCGGTATTGCCGACAGCCACTACCGTGCCGGTGAATACGAAGAAGCTCAGGAATATTACCGTGCTGCATACAATGCAGAAGGCTATTCCAAGAGCTATGCAAAGATCCGTAAGGGCTGGATCGAGGATTATATCATCCTGATTCCCATCGTTATTGCAGTTATTGCGGTTTTGATCACCAAGTTCTTTGGTTACGCCGCAAAGGTCAATGAAGCAGGTCAGGTTATGAAGGACAAGCGTACCTTCAAGGAAGCGGCTCTTTATGGCTGCCATGTAATCTTCCATCCTTTTGACGGCTTCTGGGATCTGAAGCACGAGAAGCGAGGCAACTTTAAGGCCGGTATCTTCTTTGTGGTTTTGACCATTGCAGGTTACATTTACAATGGCATGGGACAGTCCTTCTGGTTCGATCCTTACAATGAAGGCATTCGTATTATGGGCGAGCTTACCGGTGTTCTCGTTCCCTTTGCTCTTTGGGTTGTTGCAAACTGGTGTTTGACCACCTTGTTCGAGGGCGAAGGAAGCTTTAAGGACATTTGCCTGTCCACCTGCTATGCGCTTCTCCCCTTGCCGATGATGATGATCCCTGCTACCATCCTGACTCATATTCTGGCCCTGGAAGAGGGTGCGATCGTATCCCTTCTGATCTCGGTTGGTTATATCTGGACAGGTATGCTGCTTTTCTTCGGCGTTATGGTAACCCACGACTACAGCTTCTCAAAGAACATTACTACTGTTTTGGGAACACTTGCCGGAATGGTTATTATCATGTTTATGGTACTGCTGTTCTCCGGTCTTCTCGGTAAGATCGTATCTTTTGTTACAAACATTGTCACTGAGCTATCGATCAGGGTATAGAAAGGAGGAATCAAACAATGAAAAAGACATTATCCTTGGCGCTTTCCCTTGTTCTGGCTCTTGCTATGATTCTTCCGCTTTTCCCTGTCGTTGCTCAGGCTGAAGGTTTAGGCGATAAGGATCTTTACGCAGAACTGAAAGCAGTCAACTATGTGAAAACCGTTTATGATTCCCCCGAGGCAAAGCTTGCTACTATGACCAAAGCGGTTGAGAATGACAAGTTTGCGCTCTATGTACAGGAATTTACGGCAGAGGTTTGCCTCGTAGACAAGGTAACCGGTCAGATGCTCTTTACCAACCCCTACGATGTGGCAGATACCTCCTCTTCCGATGCGATCAAGTACGAGCTTCTCAGCCAGGTGAAACTCACATATCACTCTAACCAGGGTGATACAGGCGAGCTTGACAGTTATTCCGATGCAGCAGCTGCTGAGCAGGTCAACATTAAATTGATCCGCGGCGGTGTTCGTGTTGAATACACCATTGGTGAAGCAATCAAAAAGAGAATGGTTCCTTACATGATCGAAAAGAATCGTTTTGAAAAGGACCTTCTGAAACCTCTGTATGAAGCCACCACTTCTTCCGATCTTAGCTTTGAAGAGTATATGACTCTGAAGAGAAGCGCAGATCTGGCAGATCAGGCAAAAGCCACTGAGGCTGAATCCTTCGAATACGGTCAGCTGTTCGCATTCTATGAACTTTATGACCTGGCCGATCCTACACTGACTGCCCGTGAGCAGTCCACCATTCTTTCCATTTATCCGATTACGGAAAAGTATGCGATCTATGTGATCGACGAAGATATCCTCGCTCAGAAGCTCAATGACCTTGAGGAATACATTCGCGATAACACGGAATTTTCTTTGGATGACATGCTTGCCGCTCACGAAGAGGTAGGCTATGTAATGGAAGACGGTTCTCCCGCGATCTTCAAACTTGCACTTGAATACACGCTTGAAGATGAAGGGATGCAGGTAAGACTTCCTGCACGAGGAATTTCTTTCGACGCTTCTACTTACACCTTGGATACCGTTCAGATCCTTCCTTATTTCGGTGCCGGCAGAACCGGTTCCGAAGGAGCGATCAGAAACGATGAGGGTTACAACTTCATTCCCGACGGAAGCGGTGCAACCATTGCTTTCGATCAGAATCAGAAGTATACCCAGGTTTCCGGTACTCTTTACGGTAGTGACTTTGGCTTCTACACCAGTGCCAATCCTACCACAGCCAGCTATCAGATCTGGCGTGCACCCGTTTACGGTACGGTTATGGAATCCAGTATGGATATCTACCGTGATGTTTTGGATGCAGAAGGCAACCCCGTTAAGGATGCGGAAGGTAATGTAGTTCGTGAGCTTGCTGAAGAGCGCAAGACAAAGCAGGGCTATGTAGCCTTCATTACCGAAGGTGAAAGCCTTACCAGAATTGACGCGGTCAGCGGTACCGGCATTCACGAATATCATTCCGTTTCCACCACATTCTTTGCCCGTCAGACAGACTCTTATCCCCTGGACGGTATTACCGTTTCCGGCCAGTCTGCCGTTTACACCAAGGCGATTGAAAGAAAATATGTTGGAAACTATACCATCAAGTACAGAATGCTCAAAGACGATGATGCAAGCTATGTAGGTATGGCAAATACCTATCGCGAGTATCTGGAAGAAACCGGCGTTCTGAAGAAGCTTGAAAACAAAAACAAGAACATCAAGCTTTATATGGACCTTTTGGGTGCCATCGACACCACAAAAACCATCTTGGGTGTTCCTGTTGAAACCAAGGCAGATCTGACTACCTTCGAAGATGCCAAGATCATTCTGGATGAATTGAAGGAAGCAGGCATTGCCAGCCAGGCAGTTCGTTATCTGGGCTGGATGAACGGCGGTATGGCTTCTACCGTTCCTGCAAAAATGAAGATCGTAAAACAGCTGGGTTCCAAGAAGGAACTGAAAGAATTGATCCAATACATTCAGGACGAAGGAAATGAGATCTATCTGGATCTGAACTTCTCTTATATCAACGCCACTGCAATGTTTGACGGATACGACGAAAAGGAAGACGCTGCAAAGACCATTGACGGCAAGGCAGCATTCTTCCAGACTTATAACCCCATTGTTCAGGCATACAACACCCAGGTGGCATTCGTTCTTTCCGCTAAGACCGTTGGTTCTTATTATGAAAAGATCTCCGATAAGTATCTGGATCTGTTCGGAGAAGGAAAGAAG
>JAZUOK010000266.1:0-4914 GCA_045604665.1 Eubacteriales bacterium
AAGCGGTCTTAGGAAGACAAGGCATATTATCAACTCCTTGGCTCACAGAACGACATGGCTACGATCCGACTTGAAAGGGTGCGGTCTGTTTTTTCGATCACACTTGCAAGGACGCCTTCTGCGGTTTCCTGTGCATTTTTCAGAAGGTAGGCGTCATTTTCCAAAATGCTTTTCACACAGATCTTTTTTTCTTCGGCAAGAGCGAGAATTTCAGTGTCTTTTTTCCAAAGGAAAAAAAGAGAACCTTTCTCTGCCTTCTCAAGTGTGGCCCGTATGTTTTCACTTTTTTCTCCGGGGGCAAAAATAAAAACAGCGTTTTCTTCTGCCTTGTCGGGGATGGCTTGAACAGCATGAAAGCCGTGCTGCAAAAAAATTTCTCTCAAAAGGGTAAGTCTTTCGTCAAGACCTTGGAGATAGATGGTTTTCATAGGATTCTCCCTTCTTTTTCCACAGTATATTTTATGCGGAGAAAAAAACATTGACACGGAGATTTTTTTAAAAAAGCCTTGCATTCACGGAAGGAAGAAACTATAATGAAAAAAGAGGCAAAAGTCTCTGACATACTTTTGTAATTTGCAGTATGACAAAGGGTCGAACTGTGACCTGAACAGTAAAAGAGGAGAAAAAAATGAAAGAAAAGAAAACATTGCGTGTAGGATATGGCCGTGTAGCAATGGATATCCCGAAAGGCGTCGGCTTGGGCGGCTTTGGTAATACGGATGCAAGACTGAGCGAAAACATTATGGACGATCTTTGTCTGACCTGTGTTGCCATTTCCGACGGTGAGGAAACTTTGCTTTTTTACAGTGTGGATCTTCTTGGTGTTTCCAAGAAAAACCACCGCATCGTTTCCGAATGGGTAGAGGAAAACCTTTCCATCCCCAGAAAAAATGTTTTTATTACCGCCACCCACAACCATTCTGCACCCAATGTGCGTGACGGTGCAAAATCCGTAGAGTCCTTCCTTCCCACCTTCTATGAGGGGATGCAGAAGGCTGCACAGGAAGCTGTAGATACCTTGAAAACTTCTGAAATGTATGTGGGAAGCATCGATACCCACCAAATGAACTATGTGCGCCGTTACTATCGCCAGGACGGTACTTTTTCCGGTGTTGCCTATGTTGCTCCCAGCAATGCGCCCATTGTTATGCACGAGACTCGCGTGGATCCTACCTTGCAGGTGATCCGTTTCCGCAGAGCAGGCGCAAAGGATGTTGTTATGGTCAACTTCCCCTGCCATGTGACCACCACAAGCGGCTTGAAGCGCACCGATGTTTCCGCTGACTGGGTGGGCGGCTTCCGCGACGCTGCAGAGGAAAAGCTCGATATCCTCTTTGCATTTTATCAGGGTGCGGCAGGAAATGTGGTTCCCAACTCTTCCATCAAGGGAGAACTTTCCAACTCCAATCATATCAAGCACGGCAAGGAACTGACAAATTATCTTGCCAAAGCTCTTGACAATATGAAGCTTGTGGAATTTGACAGGATCCGCGTGGTTGAGCGCGATCACTTCGGTCATCTTCAGTTGAATCCTCCCGGGTTCAATTCTGAGGAAGCAAAAGAGATCTGCGATGCTTTTGACCGCGGCGAAGATTGGGCAGAGATCAATAAGCTTTGTGAAAAATACGGATACCATTCCTACTATCACGCAAAGGGTATCTTGGGTAGAAGCAATCGTACTCCGGATATGGGACAAGATATCCATGTGAGCGCCATTTCTCTCGGACCGGTCGCATTTGTTACCGCGCCTTACGAGATGTTCTGCACCAACGGAGTTCAGATCAAGGCGGCTTCTCCCTTCGATATGACTTTCGTTCTGGCATATACCAACCACGCCTTCGGATATATTCCCTCCGCCCTTGGCTTTAAGAACGGCGGTTATGAGGTAGAGGCTTGCACCTTTGCCGCAGGGACGGGCGAAGAGATGGTTACCGAGTATCTGGATATGCTTGACGAACTAAAGCTGGATGAATTAAAAGACTAAACAAAAAAGAAGACTTGCTTTTGCAAGTCTTCTTTACTTTTTTTTTAGATTAGTCTGCCATGGGGAGGGTGGCACCGCCGAAGGGCATTGCCAAAACCGCTGCATCGGGACCGTATTTTTCAAAGGCTTTGTCAAGGGCTTCCTGTGCGGAGGAGAAGGGGGTCAAGAAGATGCTGCGGACGAAATCGGGATCCATTTCGGAAACGAAGTAAATATCCGCATCCTCCAGAACCATACCGATGGCTGCCGCCTTGTGACCGCCAAGCTCAAACTCCTTATGGATACGCTCTACCATGGAATGGGCGGTGGGAGCCGAGGTGAGCCAGGATTCAAACTTTTTGCTTCCCATACCCTCATTACAAGCGCCGATGAGAATGATGGTGCCGCCTTTTTTTACAGCGTGCTTGGCATTGTCAAGGGCTTTCTGGGTCTGATAGAGGTTTGCATCCTTGGGTGCGCCGCCCTGAGAAACCAGAACGATATCGGCTCTTTCCTTCAGGGGCTTGCGATACATTTTATCCAGGTATTTGCAGCCTACGCGGTGGGCTTTTGTTACATCACCTGCAACGGCGTAAACGATGTTTTTGTGTTCGTCCAGAACGGCGTTCACAATGTAGTCAATGCCGCAGATCTCGCCTGCCTCTTCGATATCTTCTCGAATGGGGTTGCCTTCGAGCTTGCCAGCGTGGGCATCGGGAGAAACCATCATACGGTGGTTTGCCTGAATGGCTTCGGGAGTGGAAACACCCGGCATAATGGCCTTCGCACCGCCGGAATAGCCTGCAAAATAGTGAAATTCAATATTGCCGAGACAGATCTTAAAATCTGCTTCTGCTACTTCTCGGGATACATCTACGGGAGTGCCGGTTTTGGTTACACCCATGTGGATGCAGTCGTTGGGGGTGGAATCAATGCAGCGAACTCTGTCATAGGCCTCTTTTCCGCAAAGGGCAATTTTTTCTTCCTCAGTGTGGTTTCTGTGAGAGCCCAGCGCCAGAACTACCACGATGTTTTCCATCGCAGCGCCTGCTTTTTCAAGCTCGTCCAAAAGCGCGGGCAAAATGCGGTAGCTGGGAAGGGGACGGGAAATGTCACTGGTAACGATAGCGATCTTTTTGCCCCGAAGGTCATAGGTGGAAAGTCTTTCCTTGCCGATGGGGTTTTCCAGTGCATAGATCACTGCCGCTTCGTCTCTTCTTTCGTGCTCGATCTCATTGGAAAGAAGAACGCCCATTACATTTTCTTCAGGAAGCTGAACCTGTTGAACGCCTTTGCCGTAGCCAAATTCTAATGTTTTTTTCATAATGATCCTTTCTGCTTTTTACTTTGAAATTCCAAGATCCTCTAAGCTGAGGGATAAAAGTTCTTCTTCGTCAATCTCTTCCGTTTCGGTGGTGATTTTCGGAAGAGGTTCTTCTTTTTCCGCTTTTTTCCACTTCTTTTGGGGTAAAAGGCGGATGCCCAGCCCCAATGCGTAAAACACATAGTAAAGGAAAGTGGAAATGGTGAAAAAACTGTATCTTAAATAGGATGTATGTCCCATGGGAATCAGCTGTGAGAAATAAAAGAGGGAATACTTTTCCTGAAACAACATGGAAAATATTACAAGCAGGGTTTCCGCCCCACCGTAGGAAAAGGCGATCATAGCGGCGCTCTTTCTTACCTCGGGGACAAAAGCGGCCACTGCAGAAAAGGCACCCATCAGAATCAGAGAAAAGAGTGTAAAAAAGAGGATCGGGTGACTTTCTTTTCCGCCCAGATAAGAGAAAATGCGAAGGATCGCATAAAGGGAAAGGGGGAGAGAAGAAAGAAGCAGACTGATCTTTTCCGAAAGGGAAATCAAGAAAACAGCCGCCGTAAAGAGAAACGGTGCTGCCATCCAGATACAGTCTGACAGGGTGGAAAGAAGCCCGTTTTCGGTTCCAATCGGAATTTCAAACCCTAATTGAAATCCACTTGCATCGGAAAACCAAGCAAAGGTGACGAAGGTGAAAAGGAGCATTCCCAAGGAAAACACAAGGGAAAGGGGGAATTTTTGTTTCACACCGAGACTCCTTTCTTTTTTTCGTATTATACTACATCCCGATCCTTTTTTCAAGAGGCATAAGGGGGGAAAATCATTATGAAAACAAAGCATAAAAAAATATCATTGCAAATTTGAAAATATTTTGTATAATAAAATCGGTAATTGTTCTGTTAAGGAGAATGAAGATGAAGGAAAAAGATGTTGTATGGGGTAGGACTATCGGTAAAAAATTCTTCTGTGACGGCAGAGTGCGCCGCTATCCCGGTAACACGGTGGTTGCGGATGTGACCCCCGAAAGCCCTGCTTTTGGTGTGATGGTAAAATTAAGAGAGGCCCTTGTCACCTCCGATCTTGCAGATTACTACATTCCTATGCCAGAATCCAGCTATCATATGACGGTGATAAGAGGTCTGAACGATCAGGTGCGTACCGATGCTTTCTGGCCCTCCTGTCTTCCCAAGGATCTTCCCATGGAAAAGGTAGACGATCATGTATCTCAGGCAATTGCCCGTGCCGGCGTTCCCGACGGGGTGAAAATGCGTGTTCGCAAGATCAAATTCGGATCGGTCTGTATTCTTCTGGAGCTTGAGCCTGCCGATGAGGAATCAAAGAATACCCTTCTGAATTTCCGTGACCGTGCGGCAGATGAGATCCGTCACCGTCTTCCCAAGCACGACGAGTATGTATTTCACATTACTTTGGCCTATACGCGCGTTCAGCCTACTACCGAGGAAGAAATAGCAAAGAGAGATGCGCTTATTGCAAAAATGAACGCATTGATCGGCGATGGACTGGAATTTGTGACCTCCAAGCCCTATATGGCTTATTTTGATGATATGCTATATTTTTCGCCTACGAGGCTTCCCAGATAAATAAAAAGCACCCGAGAGGGTGCTTTTTTAGT
>JAZUOK010000267.1:0-7349 GCA_045604665.1 Eubacteriales bacterium
ATATGGCAAAGGAAAAGTTCTTGTTATAATGAAAAAGAAGAAGCATGCGCTTATGCGTTTGCAGAGAAAGAAAAAGCGCCTTTCCCGCTCTGCGGAGAAGGGTTTTCAATAGGTAGGAGCAAAAATGCGCAAAAGTCTCGAGTTTTTCGGAAAAATCGTTTTCGTGGTCGTCGTTCTTTTTTTGGTGGTTACCATCATCGACAAGAACCTGCAGATCAACGACCTGAAAGAAAAAGAAGAAAAGATCAACAATCAAATGCAGGCATACACCCTTTATGTAGAAAAGTTAAATTCTCAGCTGGAGGAAGAAGTTTCAGAAGAAACCATCAAGCGTGTCGCCAGAGAAAAACTGAATTTAAGAGATCCGGGTGAACTCATTTACTCCAACGATCTTCCAAACTAATAAAAGCCGCAAAATGCGGCTTTTTCTTTTTTTGAATATTTTCTCCTTTCGTGGCAACAATAAAAGCACCGAAACCAAAAAACGAAAGGAAATAAAAATGGGAAATCATTTGAAAAAGAAAAATACCGCTGGCGGGGGCTTATACATAGCCCTGGCTATTTGTGTGCTGTCTGTGATCTGTATCGGTGTCTATAGCGCCGTGATCAGCATTTTTGACACATCAAGCGTAAAAACACCTGAAAAACAAGAAGTGAGCAAAAAACCAAGCACCGTGATCGAAACACCGATCACCACAAAACCAAAAGTGTCAACTCCCCCCGTTACGAGCACACCCAAAGCAACGGAAAAAAGCACGGACGGAAAAGAAAGCGAAGATAAAAGCGTAACCGTTACCCCTACCCCTCCCACTTATACGATGCCTGTAGCAGGGAATGTAACAAAAGCCTTTTCTCACGATGTACTGGTATACTCCGAGACCATGAATGATTATCGGGTGCACAACGGGACTGACCTTGCATCTGCAGTAGGAACCCCTGTAAAAGCTTTTACAGACGGTGTTGTGGAATCTATTTACGAAGATCCCCTTCTTGGGCATACTGTCGTAATTGATCACGGAAACGATACCAAAAGCTTTTACCGAAACCTTTCCGAAACGCTTCCCGACGGGATCGAAGCCGGTGCCCAGGTAAAAGAGGGACAAGTGATCGGCGGTGTTGGCGAAAGCAATCTGATCGAATGTGCAGAAGAGCCGCACCTTCATTTTGAAGTAACGGTAAACGGACAGCCTGTAGATCCAATGAGCTATTTTGAATAAAAAAAGCGGCAGGAAAACCTGCCGTTTTTTGCACATTTTTTCTTCCAAAGCATAAGATATCAATGAGTCTAAAAAATGAAGGAGGCTTCTTATGCTTGATCAATCAAAAGGAGCAAGAAGTGCATGCGGTAGAGATGGCGGTGCTTGCTGTATCGATACATACCGCATTTACGATTCCTGTCGCAATCAGGAATGTCTGGAAGATCTAAGAGTATTTGTTACAGATGAAGGTCAGCGTATTCTGGACATTGCTTCTGCCATTCGCGTAAAATCCGTAAAGGTATTATGGGCAAAAATCGATACCGATGAAATGCCCTTTAACAAAGGATATTTTCAAATCAGCATCCGATATTTTTTCCATTGTGTGATGGATTGCTGTACCGGGCTTGGAACCGGACAAGATGTAGCCGGACTTTGTGTTTTTGATAAAAGCGTTATGCTTTACGGCGGCGAAGGGAATGTTTCCATCTTCAAATCCGATGTTTTATCCAGCACTTTTTGCCCTACCTCTCCCCCTCTTGTACACCAAAGTACAAACCTTCCCCGTGCAGTTGTAGAAGCGGCCAATCCCGTTGCGCTGCGCCTGAATGTGATGGATACATCCTGTGCGGATAATTTCGGGCTGTGCGTGATCAAAGCCGACCAGATCCCCGAAAATGTGTGCAGATGCTTTGACGGTAGGTTTACACCCACACCCCAAGGGAACAAGACCTGCTTTATTTCTCTCGGGCTTTTTTCTCTTGTACGAATGGAAAGACCTGCACAGCTTGTGATCCCTGCTTGCGACAGCTGCATTCCGGCTGAAGAAAGCACATGCGAACTTCCCTATTCAGACCCCTGCGCCCTGTTTCGCTCGATGGAATTTCCCGTAAAGGAATTTTATCCGGAAATGAAAGACGGCTGCGGTGAGTCATAAAGACAGAAGGAAAACCCTTCTGTCTTTTTAACTATCCAAATTTCTCTTGACAAACAAAGAAAACATCGTTATACTGTAAATAGAATATTTTGAATATTGATTAAGAGGTTAAATCTTATGAAAAGAATTCTTCCCATTTTACTTGTCATTGCATTGGTGCTCTGCCTTATGGTTTCTTGCGGACCTAAGAAAGAAGAGGCTCCCAAAACCGAACAGAAAACCACTACCGTTGCAAAGAAAACCACCACTTCCAAGAAAGTGCAAATGGGTATTGATTCCAAGGATGAAGGATGGGCCTTTTGGAAAGAGTTTTAATTGCATATAAAAAAGCCGACTTGAAGTCGGCTTTTTTTATTTTATGATCCGCAAAAAGGTCGGGAGTTTTTCTTCCACGCCGTTTTCCTCTTTTAATTTTTCAGGAGAGATGTGGTACTTTTTCGAAAGGCTCCAAAGACTTTCCCCTTCTTCCGGAAAAACATATAAAATATGATCCGTATTTTCTAAAACCTTTTCCCCTCTTTCAGCTGAAATAACGGGACTGATATGATGCTTGCAGAAAACACTGATCATGCCTGCCAGATCGAAGCGGAGACGAAGCTCTTCATCGTCCGGATCAATATCAAGGCTGCGTGCCAGACCGTATACCTCAATGCGGCATTCTTTTCCCGCGGGGATCTCAAAAGCATCTGTGGAAAGATGACAGTGGAAGTCAAGGCTGTCTTCCATATTTTCCATTTCACCGTTTTCCATCATCCCAAGGTAACGGTACAAAATTTTTCCTTCCAGAACGATTTTATCTTCATCCAGATAGCAATCTTTAAAATCCACAGAGGTTTTGATTCCTTCGGCACGAAAAAGCTTTTTACTGTTTTTATAGGGAACGGATTCCTTTAATGTCACTGAAAAATCTTTCATCCCGAGGATCTCTTCCACACTGTCATTTTCTCTTTTCAGATTTAATTCCGTATCAGTAGAAAAAGCATCTTCGATCAGGGTGCATTCCTGATTTTCAAAGGAAGAAACCTCACAGGTAAAGGAAACCTCAATGAGGATATTTTTGTTCTCCCCTTCTTCATTGATGTCCGTGGATGCTTTGAGAAAATTCGGAATCATCTGCACCTTGCAAAAATTACCGGAAACAATGCTCGGGATCCCGATCTTCTTTTCAAATTCAATGGGCTGATAAAAGCTGACATAGTCATCTTCCCCTTCCGCCGTATAACCGCAGTGCAGATCACAAAAGCCGGTAAAGGTAACGCCGCCGTCTTCTGCCTTTATATTCTGCGCAAAGAGATTGATATCCATCTCGCAAACTTCCTTGATAGGAAGATATGCTTTTGGCAATACAATGGTTTCGGAAAAATTCATTTCTTCCGTATGGCTCGCAGTGATACGCGCCATTTTCACCCTGCTGCACTTTGTAATGATATCTTCAAACTCGGTTTCACCCAAAAGACTGACACTGCGATTCCACTTTACATCAAGGAAAAGAGAAACATCGCATCTTGCACTGATTTTTCTCGGGCCTTGCAGCTTCCCGTTCTCCCCTTCTACCGTCAATTCCACAAAAGAAGCGATCTCGGAAGGATCGAAATCCTCCGAGGGCCTTGGAATTTTAAAGCTGTAAGAAAAATTTTCTCTGGACATAAAGGAAGAAATCGCTTCTTTTTCTTCACTTGTCCTGTACAAAAAGTTAAAGCTGACTACACCCTCAACTTCACAAACGATCTCCTGCCCTTTTACATAAATATTTTTGCTGTTGACTCTGGCACAAGGATCCAGCCGAAGAATCCTTTGTGCTTCCTCCTTATAATCGGGCAGCACAACCTCGGTTTCCACGCGGCATCTTCCTTCACCTGCATACAGGTCACTGATTTTTTGCTTGTATACTTTTTCAAACATTTCTTCTCCCATCCTTTTCTCCGTTCTCGGCAGTTTTACCACCGCAAATTAATCGCAATAAAAATGTATGCAAAGGGTAAATGCAGTATTCCAACTCAAATGTAGTTTCTCTTTTTTTCCATAAAGCTGCGAATTTTCTCCAAAGCCCCTTTCTCGATTCTGGATACATAAGACCTTGAGATCCCCATTTTCAGTGCCACTTCACGCTGGGTCTTAGGCTTTTTTCCGTCAAGACCGAAGCGCAGAACAATGATCTCTTTTTCTCTTTTTTCCAAAAGGTGGTTTACTGCATAAAGAGCAAGGCTTGTCTGACCTTTTAAAAGGATCTCATCCACGATCCTGTCCTCAACACGCATCACATCCATGATCGTTAAAGGATTTCCGTCCTTATCCACCTCAATGGCATCGGAAAGGCTGGTTTCTGCAGTAAATTTTTTCTGGGAGCGAAAGTACATCAAGATCTCATTTTGGACACATTTTCCTGCATAGGTAGCAAAGCGGTTTCCAAAAGACGGTTGAAAAGAATCAATTGCTTTGATCAGCCCAATGGTACCGACGGAAATCAAATCTTCCTGCTCTCCTTTGTCCGTATCATAGCGTTTGATCATATGTGCAACCAAGCGAAGATTGTGCTCGATCAGCTTTTCTCTTGCCCCTTCATCCCCTTCCTTCATTTTTAAAAAGAGCTTTTCTTCCTCTTCCTTTTCCAGAGCAGGGGGAAAGGAAGAGCCCGACAAAACGCGCAAACAAAGAAAAACAAAATGAGAAAGGCCAAGACCGCAAAATTCCAAAAACATCGATTTTCTCCTTTTTTTGTGATAATTCAATATATGTTTTAAAGAAAAAAACAATCCTTTTTCCTTGAAATCGGGAAAAAGAGCGCTCTTCTCTTGATTTTAAAGTGCAAATATTGTAGAATGTAGATATTATTTGAAGAAGGAACCTGAATCCATGCTATACCCTGTTATTGATGTTGGGTCCAACACAGTTAAAATCGCTGTTTTAGACGAAGAAACATTATTTCATGAAGCGCCTGTTTTTTTTAAGGCAGTGCCTTTAAAGATAAAAGCAAAAATTGTAGATAACCGTCTGCCAGAAAGTGCCGTCGAAGAACTTGCCGACCTTATAAAAGAGTTTTCCGATATTGCAGGCAGATTGACCAAAGAAAAGCCCCTTGCCTTTGCAACCGCATCCCTCAGAGGAATCGAGAATCTTGATCTTGTTCTCGAAAAAGTAAAGGAAAAAAGCGGCATTGAGATCCAGGTGATCTCCGGGAAAACAGAAGCTTATTATTCCTTTTTGGGTGCAAAAGGCTCCGCTTCGGTCAAAGGCGGTATTTCCGTAGATCTTGGCGGCGGCTCCACCGAAATTCTTTCCTTTCGCAAAACAAAAGTGCTTTCGTCCACCTCACTTCCCTTTGGGTGTCTGACCCTTTACGAAATGTTTTTTGAAAACGGAAAAAATGATATGGAAGGCTGCAGAGCCTTTGTAAAAAAGCATTTAAAAAGGGCTGCTCCCAGATGCTTTGGCCAATCCCTTCTTCTCTCGGGAGGAAGTGCAAAAGCCGTTCTCAGATATAAAAACATTTTGGATAACAAAAAGAATTTCACCCTGCAAAAAGACCATTTTGAAAAAGTGGAAAAGCATTTCTTTGAGGGGAACGAAAAACAAAAGCAGAAAATCGAAGAGATCCTCAAAGACAGATTTCGTTTGATTCCGCCTGCGGTCGCTGTCTTCTCCGAAATAGCAAAATTCTACAGAAAAGAACAGGTTCTTATATGCAAAAGCGGCGTAAGAGAGGGCTGTCTTTGGTATCATTTAAATAAAAAATAATTTTTTTCAAAAAACTCTTGCATTCCGTTTTTGTTTGTGATATAATCCATTCGTTATGGTATGAATGTATTTGCATTTGCAACCAAGCGGTCCTCTACCGGCTTCAGTATGAACGCTTGCATTTATACTTAAATAATTTATTTTATTTAAGGAGGGCCCATCATGGATATGATCAAGGCTTTTACAAACGAGCAGCTTAAGAAAGAAGTTCCCCAGTTCAATGTCGGTGACACCGTTCGTGTTCACAACAAGATCGTTGAAGGAACCAGAGAAAGAATCCAGCTTTTTGAAGGAACCGTTATTGCAAAGAAAAACGGCGGTATCTCCGAAACCTTTACCGTAAGAAGAATCTCCTACGGTGTTGGTGTTGAAAAGACTTTCCCCCTTCACTCTCCCAGAGTTGAAAAGGTTGAAGTTGTACGCACCGGTAAGGTTCGCAGAGCAAAACTCTACTATCTGCGCGACAGAGTTGGTAAGGCAGCTAAGGTTAAGGAACTCATCTAATTACAGTACCGAATTGCAAAAGTCGCTTTTGACAACCACATTCGGAATTTAATCAGTTGCTTAAAGGGGGACTTTACAGAAGTCCCCCTTCTTTTTTTGAAAGGATAGCTTATGAAAAGTGATTTCATTTTTGATGAAGATCAAAAAGAACCGACGATGGACCAAATTCCCACCGAAGATCCGGAAGAGACCGTTTCGGAAAACGAAACGGAAGAAGCCTCTTCTGATTCTCCCTCTTCTCCGGAAGAGCTCTACGAAGAAAAAGAAGATGAAAAAGAAGCAGAGGACGAAAGCCCCTCTGCTGCAGCCAACTTTTTTGATTGGATCAAATCTTTTCTCTTTTCTTTGACCGTTGTTATCTTTGTCTTCACGCTTCTTTTCCGTGGGGTTACCGTAAACGGTAATTCTATGCTGCCCACGCTTCATTCCGGAGAATATCTGATTATTTCCAATTTGTTTTATGAGCCCAAGCCCGGCGATATCGTTGTTGTACAGTCTCCTCATTATAAGGATGGCACCGAGCCCTTGATCAAGCGTATCATCGCAACAGAGGGACAGACAGTCAGAATCAACTTTAAAACTTGGGAAGTTTGGGTTGACGATGTTCTTTTAGAAGAAGACTACATCATAAAAGAAGAATCCGCCATAATGAACTATGAAAATATGTATCCCAACAAAAAGGGCATTGCGGAAACCGTCGTGGAAGACAACTGCATCTTTGTAATGGGAGATCACAGGAACGATTCCCTCGACAGCCGCAGTGAAGATGTGGGACAGATCGACGAGCATTACATTATGGGTAGAGTTTTGCTGCGAATCACCCCCTTCAACCGTTTCGGAAAAGTAAAATAAACAGAATCAAACGAAGTGATACGATGAACGAAGAAAAAGGATTTTCAAGATCACAGATCCAGTGGTTCCCCGGTCACATAAGTCGGAGGCCAAGCGGTCTTAGGAAGACAAGGCATATTATCAAC
>JAZUOK010000268.1:0-1730 GCA_045604665.1 Eubacteriales bacterium
GGTCTGAAGCTTGTTCCTGCCGAAACCTTCGCAGAAGCTGCCAAAAAAGCAGTGGATTTGGCGGCAAACGCGTAAAGGAGGAAAATATGAAGTCGGAGGCCAAGCGGTCTTAGGAAGACAAGGCATATTATCAACTCCTTGGCTCACAGAACGACATGGCTACGATCCGACTTGGTCTGAAGCTTGTTCCTGCCGAAACCTTCGCAGAAGCTGCCAAAAAAGCAGTGGATTTGGCGGCAAACGCGTAAAGGAGGAAAATATGATACTTGTCAATGAAAATACGAAAGTAATCGTACAGGGAATCACCGGTTCTCAAGGTAGATTTCACACCGAGCAAATGCTCGCCTACGGCACCAAGATCGTAGGCGGAACCACCCCCGGCAAAGGCGGCCAGGAGGTTCTGGGTGTCCCTGTTTTCAATACCGTAAAAGAAGCAAAGGAAAAGACCGGTGCCACCTGCTCGGTCATCTACATTCCCCCGGCATTTGCCGCAGACGGAATTTTAGAAGCAGTGGATGCAGGGATGGATCTTGTTGTGTGCATCACAGAAGGAATCCCCGTTCTTGATATGATGCGTGTCAAGACCTACATGGAAGGCAAAAAGACCCGACTCATCGGCCCCAACTGCCCCGGCCTGATTTCCCCCGGTGCATGCAAGGTGGGTATCCTTCCCGGATTCATCCACGCTCCCGGCAAGGTAGGCGTTATGAGCCGCAGCGGAACTCTGACTTATGAAGCAGTTCATCAGCTCACTTCCCTTGGAATCGGTCAGTCCACTGCAGTAGGAATCGGCGGTGACCCCATTCGCGGCAGCGGCTTTATTGACATTCTCAAAATGTTCAACGATGACCCCGATACCTTGGCGGTTGTTATGATCGGCGAGATCGGCGGCAGCGGCGAGGAAGAAGCCGCTGAATGGATCGAAAAGAATATGAAAAAGCCCGTTGTATCCTTCATCGGCGGCAAGACCGCACCCAAGGGCAAGAGAATGGGCCACGCAGGTGCTATTATCTCCGGCGGCAAAGGCACTCAGGCAGGAAAAGTTGCTGCTTTGGAAAAAGCCGGCGTTATGGTCTCTCCCACTCCTGACAAGATCGGCGAGACCTTGGTAGAAGCCATCAAAAAAGCAGGTATTTACGAGCAGTGTCTGATCAAATAAAATAAAAAAGCTCCGAGCAATGCTCGGAGCTTTTCTGTTATTTTCCGGATTTATTTATTTTCTTTGTTATCGTATTCTTCTTTGATAATGTAAAGGGGGCGACCTTTTACCTCGGAATACATTTTTGCAAGGTACTGTCCCACGATACCGATGCATAAAAGCTGGATGCCCGATAAAAGAAGGATCAAAGAGCAAAGGGTGGGAAAGCCTGCTACGGGATCGCCGAAAAGAAGGGTCTTTATCACTACAAAAAGCATCAGAATAAGGGAGATCAAAAAGAGAACGATTCCCATTACGGAAGAAAGGATCAGAGGCTTATCGGAAAAAGCAACGATCCCGTCAAGAGCGTAGGAGGTAAGAGACCAAAAATTCCACTTGCTTTTCCCTTTTTGTCTTTCCTCAACCTCATAAGGCATATAGTAGGTCTGAAAACCGACCCAAGAAAAAATACCCTTGGAAAAGCGGCATTTTTCAGGGAGGGCCAAAATGGCATCCACCATGTTTCGGGAAAGGAGCCTGAAATCGCTTGCTGAACGGAAAAACGAAATATCAGTCAGGCGATTGATCAGAC
>JAZUOK010000269.1:0-14871 GCA_045604665.1 Eubacteriales bacterium
GTCAACAACACCGACACCTTCGAGATCAATGTGGAAATGAACCCCGAGAAATTCACCGACAAGGTTGCCGAAATCATTAAGATGGAAAAAGCCCTTGCAGGTGCAATGAAGACAATGCTTGGCATCAATCCCGTGATTCACTTGGTTGCTCCCAAGACCATTGCTCGCAGTGAAGGCAAGGCAGTGCGCGTGATCGACAAGAGAAAATTGGTATAATCGGAAAGGAGATATGATTATGGCGATCAAACAATTAACCGTATTTGTAGAAAATAAGCAAGGAGCCCTTGTATCCATTACCGATACCCTCTCCAAGCACAACATCAACTTGAGAGCGCTTTCCATTGCTGAAACCCCCGATTTCGGTATTCTCCGACTGATCGTGAATGACGAAGAGACTGCCGAGAAGATCCTTGCAGAAGAGGGATATCTCATTAAGATCACCGAGGTTGTAGGCGTCAAGATCAGCGATGAACCCGGCAAGCTCTCTGAGGCACTGCGTGTTCTCGACGAACATAAGATCAACATGGAATACCTCTACGCCTTTATGTCCCGTACCGAAAAGCACGCTTATGTGGTCATTCGTGTAGAAGAAAACGACGAGGCTGAAAAAGCTCTTGTGAATGCAGGCTTTAAGATCGTAACCCACGGGGATGTGTGCAAATTATAATGACAGTACGCTTTGCAAAAGAAAAGGATATTCCGAAAATATCTGACCTTTTATTACAGGTATGCCTTGTTCACCACAAAGGAAGACCCGACATCTTTCAGGTGGGCAGAAAATATTCTGAAGAAGAATTAAAAGAGATCCTTATGAACAAGGAACGCCCTATCCTCGTTGCAGTAGATGAAAAAGACGAAGTTTTGGGCTACTGCTTCTGTATCTTCCAGCAGCATGTGGGTCATTCTGTGATGACAAGCATCAAAACCCTTTATATCGATGATCTTTGCGTGGATGAAGCAAAGCGCGGTATGCACATC
This sequence comes from Eubacteriales bacterium, assembly GCA_045604665.1. GTDB lineage: Bacteria > Bacillota > Clostridia > Oscillospirales > SIG627 > RGIG5579. Next base: position 979 of record JAZUOK010000269.1, read on the forward strand.
GGAAAAGAGCTTTATGATGCCGCCGTAAAATTTGCAAAAGAAAGCGGTTGCTACAATCTGACGCTGAATGTATGGAGCTGCAATGAATCTGCGATGAGATTCTACAAAGCACAGGGGCTTATTCCTCAAAAGGTTGGAATGGAACTGATTTTATAACTAAAAAGACAGTAGAGTTTTTCTCTGCTGTCTTTTTTTCAAGATTTTTTCAATGTTTTGTGATATAATGTTTTAAGGGAGGTGCATACATGCGAATTTTACTGGTAGAAGACGAAGTCAGAATGGCAGAAGCCTTAAGTGAGATCCTTCGCCTCGAAAAGTATGAAGTGGATCATTTTGCAAACGGACTCGACGGCTTCGATGCTTTCTGCAGCAATATTTACGATATTGCGATCCTTGATGTAATGCTCCCCGAAATGAACGGCTTTGAAATTGCAAAAAAAGCACGGTCGGAAGGAATCAAGACACCCATTCTGATGCTTACCGCAAAAGCGGAAATCGACGACAAGGTGATGGGGCTCGACAGCGGTGCCGACGATTATCTGACAAAGCCCTTTATGACAAAAGAACTTCTTGCAAGACTTCGCGCTCTTGGCAGAAGAAACATTCACACTGCCGACGGTACGCTCACCTTCGGCGATATTACTTTGGATACAAGCACTCTTACCCTCTCCTGCAAGACCACTGGACAAAGTGTAAGACTCGGAGAAAAAGAATACCGCATTTTAGAATATATGATCGCAAACAAAAATCAAATTCTGTCAAGAGAACAGCTTGCGGTAAAAATTTGGGGATTTGAAAATGACGCCGAATACAACAATGTGGAAGTATATATGTCATTTACCCGTAAAAAGCTTGGTTTTGTAGGAGCAAAAACCGAGATCAAGGCTGTGCGCGGTATCGGCTATGAATTGAGGTATGACAATGTTTAAAAGATCAAGGAGAAAAATCGTCGCTTCCATTATGACCATCCTTGTGGCTTTGTGGGTAGGGACACTTGGTGTAATCTACGCTTCCAGTTATTTCGAAATGAAAAAGCAAAATGAGGAAATGCTGAGAGCTCATGCAGAAATGTATACTCTACAGCAATCCGCGATCGATTTTCCCACTCTCAAGCCGCGCCCAAATGAGAATCATTTTTTCGAGCATAGATTTGACCCGGAATCTCCGCAGTTCCAGCTTTCCGTTTTTTATTCGGTAGCCATTTCCTACGACGGCAATGTTCTTGAAATCAAGAACGGTATGGAAAAAATTCAAAGCGATGAATCCCTTGAAAAGCTGGCTGAAAATATTATTAAAAGCGAAAAAATAAGCGGCACAAAAAACAATCTCTCTTTTTATACAATGGACAAAGGCGGCTATATTCTTGTTGCCTTTATGGATAATACGGTGGTAAATGAGAGTGCTTCAACGCTCTTTCGCTACACACTGATTTTCGGCGGTGCCGCCCTAATTCTTTTTTTCTTTCTTTCGGTATATCTTGCCAAAAGGATCGTTCAGCCCTTGGAAGAAAACGATCAGAAGCAAAAGCAGTTTATCTCCGATGCCGGGCACGAATTAAAGACCCCTATATCGGTGGTCAGTGCCAATGCAGAATTGCTCACGCGCGAGATCGGCGAAAACAAGTGGCTTCAGAACATTCAATACGAAAACGAGCGCATGGCAACGCTTATCAGACAATTCCTTGACCTTGCCCGCGCAGAAAACAAAACACCGCTGATGGAACGCATTGATTTCAGCCGATTGGTTGCAGGAGAAGCACTCCCCTTTGAAAGCGTCGCCTTTGAAAAGGGACTTGTTTTATCCTGCGATATTGCAAGTGATATTGAAGTTGAAGGAAACAGCACACAGTTAAAGCAGGTGGTTTCCATTCTGCTGGATAACGCCATCCGTCACGGTACAGAGGGGGATGTAAAGCTTTTCTTAAAAAAAGAGCGCGGAAGTGCATATCTTTCGGTAATCAACAAAGGAGAAGCAATCTCGGAAGAAAACCTGGAAAAGATTTTTGAACGCTTTTACCGGCTTGACTCTTCACGAAACAGTGCCTCCGGCCACTACGGGCTCGGTCTTTCCATCGCAAAAGCGATCGCCGCTTCTCACAAAGGCCGTATTGAGGTAAAGTGCTATCATGGGCTTGTTGAATTTTCCCTTCAGATCCCCTCTCTTTAAAAAAATTCAATCAAACTTCAATCTTCCTCCTGTAAAATCGGTGTAACTGAGTACAGGAGGTTTTTATGTCTTTTCAAACAGTATTTAAAAGATACGAGCTGAAATACTTATTATCCCTTGAACAAAAAGAAGAAATTTTAGACGCGATGGCGCCTTTCATGGAACCGGATCCATACGGAAAAACCACAATTCGCAACCTGTATTATGATACTGACCGTTATCTTTTGATCCGCCGTTCCATTGAAAAACCCGTATACAAAGAAAAACTGCGCATTCGCAGCTACAAAAAAGCAGATTCGGAGGACAAGGTTTTTGTAGAACTGAAAAAGAAATACAAAAGCGTTGTATATAAAAGAAGAATCTCGCTGAAACAAAAAAATGCCATTGATTGGCTGTCAGGAGAAGCAAGGCCAGATAAAGACACACAGATCACGAGAGAGATCGACTATTTTCTCACACTATACCCTACGCTTCATCCTTCGGTATTTCTTTCCTATGACAGAGAAGCGTACTACCAAAAGTCCTGTCGTGATTTCCGCGTGACCTTTGATGAAAACATTCTTTGCAGACAGGATGACCTCTCCCTTTCCTTTGACGCATACGGCTCACCGATTTTGCCTCGAGGAAAGGTTTTAATGGAAATCAAATGCGGTGGCGGTATTCCCCTTTGGATGACCGAGATTTTATCCAAGGAAAAGATATACAAAACTTCCTTTTCCAAATACGGGACCGCTTACAAAACACTGATTTTTCCGCAGTTTTACAATATAAACTCATTGAATATGTTGGAGGTAAATAAAAATGCTTGAAAATCTTTTCAAAGGACTGTTCGATACCGATCTGACCCAGGTGATCTCACCAAAGGATTTTCTCCTTTGTCTTGCCTGCTCCCTTTTACTTGGGCTTATTATGGCATTTGCTTACATGTATAAAACGCGCTATACCAAAAGCTTTGTCATTACCCTTGCGCTATTACCTGCAGTTGTTTGCGTTGTGATCATGCTTGTCAACGGCAATGTAGGAACAGGCGTTGCGGTAGCCGGAGCTTTCAGCCTGGTGCGATTCCGCAGTGTTCCCGGCACAGCAAAAGAGATCTGCACCCTGTTTTTGGCAATGGGAGCAGGACTGATCACGGGAATGGGGTATTTAGGCTTTGCTATCCTATTCACTCTTGTCATGTGTTTTATGTTCGTCGTTTATAATGCTTTGGATTTTGGCAAAAATAAAAATGAAAGTGTGTTTAAGACCTTGACGGTGACGATTCCGGAGGATCTTGACTATTCGGGCATCTTTGATGATATTTTTCAAAATTTTACAAGATCTCACGATCTGATTCGCGTAAAAAGCACCAATATGGGAAGCATGTTCAAAATCACATACAGCATAGTACTGAAGGATGCAAAAAGGGAAAAAGAAATGATCGATCAGATCCGCTGCCGAAACGGAAATCTTGAAATTATCGTAGCAAAACAGGAAACAGTCGGTGCAGAATTATAAAAGGTGACATTATGAAAAAAACAATCTCTTTTTTTATGGCGCTTTTCTTGATCCTCGGGCTTTTTTCGGGGTGCAGTGTAAAAGAAATTTCCGACGACGAAGAAAAAAATCCTGAAAACGGAAACTTGGAAAACAGTGCCGAGCCTGTGACAATTGACTTTTCAAAAAATGACAGTGATATGTTTACCGAAAAAGACAGCGAAGCAGCGTACGACACAAAAAAAGCAGTTCACATAAAGCTGAATAAGACCACAGCCACGGCAAATTCTGACAGTGTAAAAATATCCGATTCCAAAATTACGATCACCGAAGAAGCTACCTACATTCTCTCCGGAAAACTGGAAAACGGTATGCTGATCATCGATGCACCCGACACTGCAAAGCTGCAGATCGTGTTTGACGGAGTGGAAATTTCAAACGAAACCTCGGCCGCCCTTTATATTTTGGAAGCAGACAAGGTGTTTCTGACCCTGAATCCCAAAAGTAAAAATACCCTTTCTTGCGGAGAAAAATTTACAAGCTTTGACGACAACAATATTGACGGCGCCGTTTTTTCCAAACAGGATCTAACCCTGAACGGATCAGGGTCTCTAGCCATATCCTCTCCCGGAGGACACGGGATCGTTTGCAAGGACGATCTTGTGATCACAGGAGGAGAATATACCATTGATTCCGCCTCCCACGGGATTGATGCCAACGACAGTGTAAGAATTAAAAATGCAACACTCAATATCGATGCAGGAAAAGACGCCATTCATGCGGAAAACACGGACGAAGCAGCCCTCGGCTTTATTTATATGGCAAGCGGAACCGTAAAAGCCGAAGCGGAAGGAGACGGCTTTTCGGCAAGCTCATACCTTCAGATTTCAGATGGGACAATCGAGCTTCTTGCGGGTGGCGGCAACGAAAACGGGGAAAAGGAATCCTCCGACCGTTTCGGTGCTTTTATGGGCGGAATGCGACCGGGAGGAAAAAGTGCGCAGAATATGAATAACAGCACTGCAAGCAGCAAAGCTTCTTCCAGTATGAAGGGAATCAAAGCGACAAACAGTCTTCTCATTTCGGGGGGCGATATTGCGATCGACTCTGCAGATGACGGGATCCATTCCGATGCATCTGTTTTCATCCGAGGCGGCAAGATGACAATTGCCACAGGAGACGACGCCCTGCACGCAGAGGAAACACTCACAGTCACCGCAGGCGAAATGGAAATTACAACCTGCTATGAAGGACTTGAGGCGCTAAACATTGATGTGCAAGGGGGTAAAATACATCTCAATGCAAGAGATGACGGTCTGAATGCTGCAGGCGGCGTGGATCAAAGCGGCTCCACCGGCGGTCATGACGGTATGTTTGGCGGTGGCAGGCCCCGCGGCGGGATGGGCGGGGGGATGGCCGCCGGTTCAAACGGTAGCATCAAAATTTCCGGCGGAGAACTTGATATCATTTCCTCCGGCGACGGGATCGATGCCAACGGTACCCTCGAGATCAGCGGCGGTATCACAAAGGTTACCGGTCCGACCCAAGGAGATACGGCCACACTCGACTTTGATAAAAGCGCTATCATAAAAGGCGGAACCTTTATCGGCACCGGCGCTTCGGGAATGGCACAGACCTTCAGCGATTCCGAGCAGGGTGTGATTGCAATCGGCGTGGGAAATCAGTCGGCAAATACCAAGATCACCATAAAAGATCAAAGTGATAGAACGGTTCTCGAACACACACCCGCGCTTAGCTTTGCCGTCGTCATTTTCTCTTCTCCCGAAATAAAATCGGGCGACAGCTATACCATATGGGTTGGATCCCAATCAGGCGAAATCAAAGCCGATTAACAGCAAAAAAAGACACAGCCAAGAGGAGCACTTCGTAAGGAAGTGGGCCTGAGTTTTTCTATTATAAAAAAAAAATGACACTTTCAGTAAGTAAAAGTGTCATAGTGGGTTTATATACTTTGGGAAAGGCAAATACTTGCCGATAATAAAGAATATCTTCTCGGCAGGTAAAGTGATATTGCAAACTATCATTTGCAGTGATATTTTTGCCTAACAGCAAAAGTGATATTGAAACCTTGCGGTTTCAGTGATATTATATTCGCCTCTTAACTGTCCGTAGGACAATATAACTTGGCGAAAGCCAAATATAACTGCGAAGCAATATCACTCGCCGCAAGGCGAATATAACTGTGGCACCTTCCTTACGGAGGGTGCCACAAGGCTGTGTCTTTTTATGTCTTTTCTCCCGGTGCTTTTTGTCAAAATTTTTTTGCTTTCATATAATAGTACGCGGGAAATGCATCTCGCAACTTTACCACAGGAGGAAAACAATGGCTATTTTTTCAAACCAAGCCACACTGACCTACAACGGTAACTCCACAAGCTCCAATATCGCCTATGGCGAGATTTTAGATATTTTAACAGTTACCAAAAATGCCATCGAACAAAGCTATACCCCCGGCTCTGTCATCACCTATGCGGTTTCTCTTCGCAACACTGGCATCACCCCATTGAACGGCCTTACCGTAACAGATGATCTGGGCGGTTACAAAGTTGGAGGCAACACCGTTTATCCTTTAAGCTACAAGGCAGACTCTGTTTTGCTCTTCATCGACGGAGTTGTCCAGGCGACACCGACCGTATCTCCAGGACAGCCCCTTGTCATTTCCGGTATCAATCTCCCTGCAGGAGCAGATGCGGTTCTGATCTATCAGGCTGATGTAACCTCATTTGCCGCTCCCTTTGAAGGAGGCGTAATCGAGAACACCGTAACCGTGAGCGGCGCCGGAATCGGAAGTGTGATTTCTGCCAGTGCTACCGTACCTGCCGCTACCGAGCCTGTGCTCACCATCTCAAAATCTATCTCCCCCTCTCAGGTAGTGGATGGGGAACGGGTAACCTATACCTTTATCATTGAAAATTCCGGGAACCGCGCCATCATTGCCACCGACAATGCCGCCATCAGCGACACCTTTGATCCCATTCTTTCCGCTTTAGCCGTAAGCTTTGACGGTATCGCCTGGACCGAAGGCACACAGTACAATTACGATGGAGCCACCGGCCTTTTCACCACAGTTCCCGGACAGATCCTCGTACCTGCCGCAAGCTATGTGCAGGATCCTGTAACCGGTGCTTACACGGTAAATCCCGGCATTGCAACCCTAAATGTAACAGGAACGATTTAAAAGAAAAATTCGGCCCCATAAAAAAAGCACCCTTTCGGGTGCTTTTTAGTTTTGGGGGAAGTTTTGGGATAGAGAATTAAAATTCTGATTGGGCCTTTGGCCGGGATAGTAAAAGTAGGTAAATTTAATGGAATAGAGGTCGCAAACGATATAGTTTCCGATCACATCGTCAAACAGGACCACATAGCTTGTACCTACAAAATACAAGATTCCCTGTTTTCTCACAATGGAATCGGAGCCGATGAGAAACTCCATCACCACATACTGACCGATGTTATTGGTCAAAACCTTCTGAATAGAGCCTTCCATATCCGGTGAGGAAAAACTTTGCTGAGGCGGTGGATTAAAGCTCTCCTCCTGATTTTGAGGAAAGGGTCGAAAACGGTTTTGGGCATTAAAATTGGTATCCATACATTCTCCTTTCTATGTACCTTGATAAGCGGAGGTGGGATTGTAAAAGCAGTGCTCCCCTACCCGAATGACAAAAGAACCGACTCCCGAAGGGAAATTTTGCGGACAGGATGAAGAATAGGGATTGAAAAACCAAAGAGCTGAACCGAGGTTTGTCAGTCTGTTCCCTGCAATCGCCCAATCCGCGATGGAATAGTGCTCGTTTGTGGGATTCATATTATAAATATTTTGGGGATTGTATTTTCCCCCTACCGATTCCATGGCGCACACGAACTGCCCCGGCTGGAAAATGACATCACGGATGGTATTTGCTACTCTCCCGTATTCGCCGACGGTAGTGCGGACTCTGTTCATCACAACAGAAGCCACCGCACGCATACCGTTATCCCCTTCTCCGCCGGCCTCACACTGTATGAGCCTTGCCAAAAGCTCTCTTTCGGAATAAGCCATAAGATCACCTCCTTTTTTTATTTTATGAAATGCAAAAAAATTGGTGCGATTTTCTTGATTTTACATGTCCTTTATGGTATACTTGTGGCTGTAATTTTTATTCGCAAAGGAGATACGATATGAACGCTCAAAACAAAGTTTTGGCAGTTGTCGGCGGAAAAGCCATTACCGAAGAAGATGTTCAGAGAACCCTGATGAATTTGGGTGCAAGAGCACAGCAATATAACAATCCTCAAGGAAAGCAGGTCATTCTGGATCAGCTCATTAACAAGGAGCTTGTGCATTTGGATGCCAAGAAAAACCTTTTGGAGCACGATCCCGAATTTAAAACCGAGCTTGAAAAGCTGAAAAAAGAGCTTCTTTCCAACTTTTATGTTGATAAGTTTTTAAGAGAAGTTAAGGTGAAAGACGAGGAGATCAAAAAGTATTTTGACGAGCATCCGGAAGAATTTGCAGGAGAAGAGACCGTTTCGGCAAGTCACATTCTGGTAGAAGAAGAAAAGAAAGCCGAAGAGATCCTTTCTAAGATCCAAAACGGCGAGATGACCTTCGAGGATGCTGCAAAGGCATTCAGCACCTGTCCTTCCTCCCAGCGCGGCGGCGATCTTGGTGAATTCGGCAGAGGACAGATGGTACCCGAATTTGACAAGGCTTGTTTTGAAATGGCAGAAGGTGAAGTAAGAGGCCCTGTACAGACGCAGTTCGGCTATCACCTGATCCGCCTTGACAAAAAGAACGAAGCAAAACCCCTTTCTTTCTCCGATGCAAAAGAAGCACTGGGTCAAAAGCTTCTTGCCGAAGCACAGCAGAAGGCATATCAGAGCAAAATGAATCAGCTTCGCATTCTTTATCCCGTAGATCATTCCGGAATCCTGTAAAAAAAATAAGAAAAAGTACGAAAAAAATATTGCAAAAGCAATATTTTGTGTGGTATAATATCCCATCTGATTAGAAATTAAAATTAAAGGAGCCAAAATAATGAAAAAACTTTACGAAGGAAAAACCAAAAATGTTCTCCTTGACGAAGAGACCGGCATTGTTCATCTTTTTTTCAAGGATTCTATGACCGGTGAAAACGGCGTTTTCGACCCCGGCTCCAACACCGTTGGCGGCAGTGTAGCCGGCAAGGGCAAAATCGGCCTTGAGATCTCTAACTACTTCTTCGAACTGATGGAAAAGAACGGTATTCCCACCCACTACCTTGGCGGCGATGTGGAAAAGGGTCTGATGAAGGTAAGAAATCTGACCGTTCCCCGTCTTGAATTTGTTCTCCGCTACTTTACTGCAGGCAGTATGTGCCGCAGATTTGAATTGGAAGAAGGCCTTGTTTTTGATCCTCCTTACACCGAGGTTACCTTGAAAAGCGACGAGCAGGGCGATCCCTTGATCAGCGAAAGAATCTGTCTGATGAAGGGTATTCTGAAGGAAGGTCAGTACGAGGAAGCTCTTGACATTACCGTAAGAGTAGGCGAAGTTCTGAAGAAAGAGCTTGCTTCCTTGAATCTGACTCTGATCGACTTCAAGATCGAGGTTGGTTACGATGAAAACGGTAAGATCTATGTTGCTGACGAGATCACACCCGATATCTGGCGCGTTCGCGATGAGAATGGCAACATTCCCAATCAGTTGGATTGTTCCAGAATGCTCATCGAAAAACTGAGAGCGCAGAAGTAAAACACAAAAAGTCAAAAAGAACTGCAAAAATGCAGTTCTTTTTTTGTTTTAATATTGAAAAACAAAAAAATTTAAGCTATAATCAAGGTACAATTTTATCAAGGAGATTTGATATGTATAAAATCTATAAAATCACCTCTTCCCCTGTAGTAGATTTTGCCGCTGAGGAACTGAAGAAGTACCTTCGCATGATGATGCCCCGTTGCGGTGAAATTGACATTTCTTATGCACCCGATGCAAAAGACGGATTTCGTCTTGGTCTGATGGAGGAATTTGGTCTTGACACTTCGGAAGCAAAAGACCAGGAGCTTGATGATATTATTCATATTGAAGCAGATGAAAATGGCGGTATTATTGCCGGTAACAACCCCCGTAGTGTTCTCCTTGCCGTATACCGCTATTTAACAGAAAACGGCTGCCGTTGGCTCTTCCCCGGTGTGGAAGGCGAACTGATCCCCGTAAAGGAGATCGAAAAGGTATCCTACCACAAAATGGCAGATCAACGCTACCGCGGTCAATGCAACGAAGGCGCGGAAAGTCAGCAGTGTATGATGGAGACCATCGACTTTACCCCTAAGGTCGGTATGAATGTATATATGCTGGAATTTGATATTCCGAAGGTTTATTACGACTATTACTACGACCACCTTTTCAATGAAAAAAACCGCGAGCCGGAGCCTGTTACCGATGAAACCGTTCTGCAATGGAAGAGAGCGTGCGAAGTGGAAATGGCAAAAAGAGGCCTGCAGTTCCACGATATGGGACACGGCTGGACGGTAGAATCCTTTGGCGTTTCCTCTATCGGTGGATGGAGTAAGGATGAATCCAACCCCATTCCCGAAGAATCCCGTCAGTATCTGGCACAGATCAACGGAGAAAGAGGTCTTTTCCACGGTGTGGCAATGAACACCAACTTCTGTATGTCAAACAAAGAAGCCAGAAAGATCTTTACCAAAACCGTTTGCGACTATGCCGAGATCAATACGCATGTCAGCTATCTTCATGTATGGCTTGCAGATTGGCAGAGAAACCATTGCGAATGTGATGAATGCCGCAAGAAGATCCCTTCTGACTGGTATGTTATCCTGTTAAACGAGATCGACGAGGAATTGACCAAGAGAAACCTTCCTACAAGAATTGTTTTCTGCGCTTATTCGGACACCGCTTATCAGCCTTTAGAGGAAAAGATCAAGAACCCGGAGCGCTTTACCATTCAGCTGGGTGCCATCTCACGCAGCTACACCTATTCGGTAGAAAAAGATCCCAAGGTGGAAAATTTGGCTCCTTATGTTCTCAATAAATCCTCCAGACTTGATACCATGGAAGAGTACATTGTTCGTATGAACGAGTGGAAAAAATTTGCCCCCTGCAATTCCTTCACCTACGAGTATCACTTCTGGAAGCATCAATTCTATGCACCGGGTGTGCTTTCCTTTGCAAAAAGAATTTGTGAGGACATTATCTCTTACCGCGACAACGGCTTTGACGGCATTATTGAGGACGGTTCTCAAAGATGCTTCTTCCCCAACGGTTTCAGTTTTTACTGCTACGGCAAGAAGCTGTTCGACAACGATCTGTCCTACGAAGAACTGGAAGAGGAATATTTTACCTCAGCTTACGGGGATGCCAAAGACCTTGTTTTGGAATATCTTAAGTGTGTAGATGAACTGATGCCCCAGAGCTATATGGAGTGCAAGCACTCTTCCCGCATTCCTTCCAATTTCTACAAGCCCGAAATGGAAGACAAGCTTCTTTTACTGGTAGAAAAGGCAAAAGAATACCGTGAGAAACTTTCTGCATACAAGAATATGCCCAAGCGCGTACAGACCGTTGCCGTTCGTTTGATGCTTTTACACACAGAATTTGTAGAAGGTCTTGCAAAGGTAATGGCGATCAAATGCCTTGGTAAGGACGAAGAAGCAAAGATCGCTTCCAAAGCTTTCTTTGATGAATTTGGTAAGAATGAAATTGCCTGGGACCGTTATTATGATCACAAGCAAATGTATCAGTCCCTTTCTGCCATCTTCAGCTCAAAGAGCCAGGTTGAAATGTAAAATTAAAGAGTTCGGCAGAAGCCGAACTCTTTTTATATGAAAAAGCACCTTCCATAGAAGGTGCTTTTCTTGTTTATCTTTTTTCGCAAGAGGCTTGGGGATTTCCTGCTTCCTTATCTTTCAGATACTGGAAATAATTGGACTTTACCGTTTCCCAAGAGATATTCAATCTCTGAACGACCTCTTGGCAACGGGCCTCGATCTCAGGGGTCATTTCACCCTCATAATCAGGTGTCCAGAGCATCTCCGAATCGATCCAAGAATAATCCTTGAAGCAAACAAAGCCACCGCCTTCGCCAAAGGCATCATCACCCAAAGCATAACGGGGATTGTAATTCAAATTGCAAAGGTTGGCAACGGTGGGAAGCACATCGATGGAAGAGGTAACCTTTTCCACGGTTCTGGGCTCCAATTTTTCGCTGTAGATAAAGAACGGGGTGTTACAGATAGAATACATATTATCAACACCCTTCATTTCCATAATGAAGTCGGTATCGGTAAGGTATTTGCTGTAATGGTCACCAAACAGAACAAGGGCGGTATTATGAATCGTACCGTCATTTGTCATATTCTCAACGAGCTGACCGATAAAGGCATCCGCCTCTCTCACATGAGCGATGGCGCGAACAAACTGATTCCAGGTGTCTTCATCCTCGCAAACAACGCCGCTCTGCACAGCAAGCTGTTTTGCAAGTTCAAGATGGGGCTCTGCAATCGCATGTCTCTTTTCGGTATAGGGCCCGTGACCCGAATAAGTAATGATATAGGAGAAGAAGGGTTTGTCATGCTGAACGATCTTCTCGTAAGCTTCGAGCAAAGAAGTATCTCTGGTGGGTTCTCCTTCAAATTTAAGATCGTCCTGATCGTTGAAGGATTCATAGCCCCAAAGAGGGTGAACCACTTCACGGTTGTAGTATTTACCGTCCAGGGTGTGGTAGGAATTTGCAGTATAACCCTTTTCTTTAAAGAGATTCGGCAAGGAATAGGGATAGATATTCGTTGCGTAAGTATAAGCACTGGTGCCGGTTACGGGAAGATAAAAGCCTATGTTGAAGGCAGCTTCTGTATTAAAAGTACCTGCACTTAAGAACAGAGGAGTATAGTGATTGACAAAATTAACACTCTTTTGCTGAAGGGCGTAGAGATTGGGCATAAACAATTCATTGATCATCCATTTATCAATGGACTCAAGCAAAATACCAATCACATTTTGGCCCTCGAGAGCGCCTGTCATTTCGTTGGGAACTCTCTCTTCGGAAATGCTCTCATAGTACTCGTCAAGCTCATTGCAGCTTTCCTCAATGCTGACCGAATCATCAAAGCTCTTTGTAACGGAACGGAACAGATATTCATAGTTACCGCAGAAAATGAGACATTCATTGGGATCAGAAAATTCCGTAAAGATCGCAGAAACAGAGCCGGGATCATAGGTATCGGTCCAGGTAAACTTGTTATCCGCATCGGAAACATAAAAAACAGAATGAAGAATTGCAATTCCGGTAATACCAAGAGCAAAAACAAGTGCCGCGATACCGGCAGTAAGCCAGTGATACTTTTGCTTCTTGGGAGCAAGGATCATGGCGAAAATACCGATCGCAACGGACAAGAATACAAAGAAGTAGATCCAAAAAGAAAATCCAAGGTAGTCTATACTGACAAAAGCTGCAGCATCTTCTGCGAAAGCAAGGTCAGAAAAAGAAAGAAAACTACCGGAAACATGGAAAAGCGTTGCATGCACCAGACAAAGAATGGCAAAAGCCGCCAAAACAAGCCCCATGACGATCTTTTTCGCAAGACCGGGCAGAATATACACAACAGATGTAAAGATCAAACACCAACAAAGGGTAAAAAGTGTAGGTGCCCAATGAAAAAGCGAAGTACTTCCCGCAGCACTATGTAAAGCGCGGAAAGAAAAATCAAGCAACATTAAAGAAAAAAAGAAAACAAAAGGATAGGCTTTTACACCAATCTTTTCGCGAAAAGCGATCCATTTCTCTTTCATGAACAAATTCCTTTCTCAGAAAACTAAAAGAATTTTACCACTTCATAGAGAAAAAAGCAATAGTCTTCCCTTTTTCTTTACAAATTCTACATAAAATCATAAACGGAAATTAAGACCGATTCTTCATAAAAAAAACAGTTGAAACACCATTGTGTTTCAACTGTTTTTTCTTTTCATTAGTCTTCAAGATAAGTCTTCTTGCGGCTGTCCTTCAGTCTGGCAATGAGGTCATCAAGATTGTCTTCATCTTTGATAAGCTCCTCAAGCTCTTTCTGAGTTTCGGGAGAGATTGCAGCAGGCTTCTGATCGGTGATGATGGAAAGATCATCTTCAACAGAAACAGCCTTTTCAGCCTGGCCCTTTGCGGTTTCGATCTTGCTGCCGAAGTCGGTAGCAACTACGGTTACCTTAATTTCATCTTCGAGGGATTCATCAAAAGCAGCACCCCAGATAATATTTGC
>JAZUOK010000270.1:0-15142 GCA_045604665.1 Eubacteriales bacterium
CATGGCTACGATCCGACTTCGCATCACATCCCATAGGGTTTCATTGACGGATGTACAGCGCCCGGCGACGATCAAATTTTTCATTTCTTTATTATATAAAGTTCTGAACGGAACTTCATATACAGGTCCCCTCTTTCTCCAATTGGAAACCATGCCGATGGAGTCTTCAAAAAACTTGTGCTCTTCGGTATGTGAAAGCTCATATTCACCGATGATTTTCCGCGTCATACGAATTTGCGGAACGGTGGCAATGGTGGAAAGGACCGACTTTTTATTCTCTTCTCTTTTCTTCAGCCAATGCTCCAATGTTTTTTTATGAGAAAGACAAACCTGCTCGGAAATCTCTTTTCCGTCAAGACCGGAAAAACGACGGCTGATCAGCGGTTTTTCTTCCGAGCCTCTTTTCTCTTCTTCCGGAATATCCGACGCGCCTACCTGCTGTAAATGATATCCGCTCTCATCCGTATAATAATACCATGCTGCCAGGACATTTCCTTGCTGAAAAGTGGCAGTGGGAACGCCAGCAAAATGCGCAATATCACAATCACCGGTAGCATCAACCACCGTATCAGCAGAATAGGAGCTTCTGCCGGACTTGTTTTCTACATATAGCGTTTTGATGCGCTTATTCTCTGTAGATACATCAACAACATAACTTCCGTAAAGGAGATCTACGCCGTTTTCCAATAACAGCCTTTCTGCCAAAATAGCAAATACCTGTGCATTGTATTGTACCTGGTAGCGCTTGTCTTTTTCCGTTCTTGTTCCAATATGATCCAGCCAGTTTTCGGGATATCTATCCTCTGCGCCGTAGGTGATAGAAAGCTTGAACAATTCTTCTGCGATACCGAAGGAAACCTGATGTCCAAAACCGTCGCAAAGGGGCAAATATATGGTAACCAGGCCGGCTGTTCCAAGGCCGCCGAGCATATATTGTTTCTCAAAAAGGATAACCTTTTTGCCTTCTCTGGCCGCGGCAAGGGCAGCCGAAATCCCTGCGAAACCGCCGCCGCAAACAGCTACATCGTATTTTTTCAAAATATCCACCACCAAACCGTTTTTTTCATTATAGCACAACCTGCCTGAAAAATGAAGCAAAAACGGAGTGAAATCACTCCGTTTTCGTTTTTATTTTATAAACTGTTTTCCGATTACACTGCCGCCGTCGCAAAGAATATCAACACCGGCAAGATAACCGTTTCTCTCGTCAGCGACCGTTGCAATGGCATATCCCAGCTCCTCGGGAAGACCCATGCGTTTTTCTGCAGTGGTTTTCAAAAGCGAAGCGCCCTCTTTTGCTTCCAAATTTCCCATATCAGTTGCGATCAATCCGGGACTCAGAGAAACAACGCGAATCTTTTTTTCACCGTATTCGTATGCACACTTGGCAGCATACCAAATAACAAACTTTTTCGAAAGACCGTAAGCCAGTCCCGAAGATTTATATGCATCCTTCAACATCTTGCTTAACTTCAAAGACTTTTTAAGGAAAAGCGCCTCATCGGTCTCAGCAAGGGCAAAGGTCTTTTTATTGGCAAGAAAATCCGGTAGCATATAGGCAGAATTGGAGGAGATATCCACAATTACACCGCCTTCGGGCATGCGTTTTGAGAACTCTTGATTCACATAAACGGTTCCCAATGCATTGACACGCATTAGTTTTTCCGGATCTGCCATAGCAGGAGAAAGGCCTGCCGAATGGATCACATTCTTGATCGTACCAAGACCTGCGGCATATTCTGCCAACGCGATTACTTCTTCTCTCTTAGAAGTATCACAGGTTTTTGCATAAGCCTCATAGCCTAACCCGTTAAGCTCTGCAACGGCTTTTTCAAGCTTTGATAAGGTGCGCCCGGTTACTACAATTATTTTTTCCTTGGGCATGCATTTTGCGGCAGCAAGACCCATACCGCTACCACCGCCGGTAATAACACATACAGTTTTCATGGTTTTGCCTCCTTTTTATTTCTTAATACTAATTTAATTTTATCATATTTTTTCAAAAATGCAAGATTTATATCCATTCGACCAACCACAAATATACAAACAACACCATTTGTAGTTTAAGGAGAATATATGAAAGCAACAGGAATCGTTCGTAGAATAGACGACCTTGGTCGTGTGGTTATCCCGAAAGAAATCCGCCGAACGATGCGGATTCGTGAGGGCGATCCGTCACTGACAACATTGACACCTTTCGATAAGTTTTGTTTGGCAATACATAGTGTGGTGGAAAGATATAATCGATAACAAAACGGAGCAGAAATTCTGCTCCGTTTTTGAATGGCCAAGTAATTTTTAAGTCCTTTAGGGTTTTTTTTCTTGATTTATATAAATCACTCCCGCGCTATCGACAATAACGGAATATCCATTACCATTATTATTTGTATATCCTACATGTTTAAAAAAGACAACATTTTTGACGGGCATATCTATTTTGTGAAAATCTAACTCATATATAGGTTTAACATCTGCGTATTTTGAACATTCTTCAACATTAGTTTGCTTATTGTAAAAACAAAAATATTGACCTTGGGATTTTATTGTATTATCAACATACCACTCTATTTTACTTGAGGATTTGTTTAAAAGGTTAAGTTGTGAATCGGAAAAATGTTCTAAATAAGAGTCTCTTACATAATAAATCTTGCGACCGTAAACTTTTCCATTTTTGAAAGAAGGAACATATATTATTTTTTGAAAATTAGCTCTTTCAATATTGTTATTTTGCAAATGAAGTTCGGCTTCTTCGTTCTTTATAAATTCCCAGCCTTTATCTGTATATACGCAATCATATAATTCGTTGCTTGTGCTCAAAAGAACTTCTGTTCGAATAGTAGATAAAAATTTTGAGAATTTAATATCTGATTCGATTTTTATACAATATTTATTGTTGCTACAAAGTTTGTCAAAAGATATATAATACAATGAGCCATCGTTTGTTATAAAAAGATTTTTATTTACTGAAATATCTTTTAAATCCTTAAGTTCGGGATAATCATGTTCTATTTTTATTAATTCATATTCATCTTCTAATGATATTGTTATGCTTCTGGGGTTTGTTGTGGTTCCATCTGCGCTTTCTGCAGGCTTACTTGCTTGTGTTTCTGTTGAGGTAATTTGCGATTCGTTGTTTGGTGCTTCGCTAAATGTTTCTTCATCACTACATGCCGTTAAGCATAAAACAAAACAAAATGATAAAATTAATACCAAAAAATTTTTCATTTTTTATTCCTCCAAAAAAGTCTAATATATTGTACTATATCATATTTAGCTTGAAAAGTAAATTGTTGCAGTATAAAACTCTTTTGTTTACAGATAATAGAAATATCGTTACAAAAGTTCCTAAAGTGAAGCAAGAACAAAAAGGGAACTTCAAATTTTCAATTATCTAAACAAAGGAGACTTATATATGAAAGCTACAGGAATAGTTCGTAGAATAGACGACCTTGGTCGTGTGGTTATCCCGAAAGAAATCCGCCGAACGATGCGGATTCGTGAGGGCGATCCGCTGGAGATTTATACGGATCGGGATGGGGAGGTTATTTTTAAGAAGTACTCCCCTGTTGGCGAAATGCTGGAGGAGGCGCAGGGGTACTGCGAGACCTTGAACAAAAGCTGCGGAATCGTGGTGGCAGTATGTGACAGGGACCGTGTAATCGCATGTGCAGGAATACCGAAAAAGAGCATTATGGAGCAAAAAATTCCGGCAGAAGCAGAAAAGCTTTTGGAAGAAAGAAAACTCTACTGCTATGCTTTGGGAGAGGCAAAAATCCCCTTGGGGCCCGAGGGATGGTATCTTTCCTCTATGATGCCCATTTTATCCGAGGGTGATCTGATCGGAGGCGTTCTTTGTTTGAAAGAAAACTTAAGGGATGTAGGAGAAACAGAAAAAGCCCTGATCCGCACAGCCGGCATTTTTTTGGGAAGACAATTGGACGAATAAAAAAAGAGTGCTTCCGCACTCTTTTTCAAAGGAAAACCGCCTGAAAATCAGGCGGTTTTTTATTTATGCTTTGTATTCCTGTGCCTTTTCAAAGTAAGTAAGAAGCGCTTTTGCTACTTTCTCATACTTTGCTACGCCAAGATAATGGGCACAGGTAGAAGTTACAGAGTTGGTGCTGTTTGCAACCTCTGTTCCTGCATTGTAAGCAGTAAGGGTAACATCCTTGCCTGCGGAAAGTACATCGAGCTTAACAGAAACAACTACATTGTAAAGGTCTTCGCCCTGAACATTTTTAACCTTAACAAATTCTGCAGGAAGATCGGTTCCATTCACCTTTGCCTTGAAGGTAAGGTTCTGAATGGAAGAAGCTTTCAGATAGAAGTCAAGGTAAATGCTGTCGTCAAGGGAGATACCTGCCTTGGTGAAGGCATATCCGTTAACCTTGGTTTCAGCAGAAGCATTGAAATTGTAAGTGCCGGTAAAGGCAAGGCCGCCATAGTAAGTATCCGTAGAAGCTTCGCCGGTCAGCTTTTCTGCTTCAACACCGTAGTTGTAAAGGGACTTGATCAGATTCTCTTCCTTGGTAGATGTAGCTGCATCAATTGCAAGCTCAAGAAGCTGATATACGGTATAGTTCTTATCGTTGCCGCAGAGGGTAACAGTAACTGCTTCACCGTACTTGGTAGCAGGAATGTCAAAATCACAAGTGATCTTCACATTGGTTCCTTCTACAGTAGCGTTATTAATATTTGTGATCTCGCCGCTTGCGAGCACCTTGCCCATAAAGCTGATCTTGTAGGTGAACTTGCCGAAGACTTCGATCTGCTTTTCAACGCTGTCCTTCGTTACGAAAAGATTAAGCTGAGGCTTAGTAGTAAGAGCAAAGCTTACGCCTTCCAGCTTGGGATTTGCAGGAACCACTGCAGATACAGCTGCATCTGCATCGCCAACAAGAACCTTTCTGTTTGTTGAGGCGCCGGGCTCATAGGATTCATTTCTATCTGTAACAGCTGCGCCGCCGAGAACCCCCTCTGCGTTAACGAGTTTAATCCGTGAAACGCTTGCTGCTTCGCTGGTGGGGAGAACCACATATGCCTGACCGTCAACCCATGCTTCCGACTGGATCAGAGTTACCTGAGTACCCGATTTCACACGGTCTGCACAGATTTTTGTAGTAGAGCCGATATAGATGGGCTTCATGCCGCCATCGATCTGAACATTCGCATTGCCTTGATTTGCAATACCTGAGAAGTCTGTGCCGTTCAGTGCAAAATCAAAGAAGAGTTTTTCGTTGCTATCGTCGGGACGGATCATCAAAGAAGTAGTTCCGACTACAAGAGCATCGTTCTTTTCCTGGCTCAAGGGATTTATAAATTTACCTGTAAAGGTACCGCCGGAAATGACGGATTGAATACCTCCTGTAACAGTAACGGTGCTGGAAGGACCTTTCACACCGCCCAAGTAGACACTTGCTTTAAATGTGCCGCCCTTGATGGTATTTTGGATATTTGTAACAGAGCCGCCTCTGCCGCCGCTGGCATACACTTTATCGAAAGTACCGCCATTAACTGTATTGTAAATGTTCTGAATGGTACCTTCGCTGTTGTTACCACCGTAGAAGTAAGCAATCTTCGCGCCTTCTTCAATGGTGTTATAAATATCGGTGGAATTACCGGTATTGTTACCTGCGCAGATTACCGCGCCGCCACCTACGATCGCACCGGTAAAGGTGTTTTTAATGGTATCGACCGTCTTATTATTGGTACCGCCGCCGTAGTAAGCAGTGCTGATCTTTGCTTCGCCGATATGGTTCTCTACGATACCGGGAACATCCGCACTTTCAGAGCCGCCAATAAAACGCTTGAAGGTTGCATTAGAAACAATATTCTTAATACGGTAAGTATCAGAGCCTGCAGGCAGGGGATCGAAAGTAGCAGAGCCATTACCGCCGATAAAGTACTCGGTTCCGTAAGACTTGCCGCCGCGAAGCACATTGGTAATGTTGCCGGTGATCTTACCCGTCTTGCTGCCGCCGTACAGGTTTGCACCGCCAAAGGTAGTACCTTCAAAAACATTTACGATGGATCCCACAGTACCTTCCGCGCTGCCGCTATAGGAAGCGCCTGTGATCTTACCACCGTTGTAGTGGTTTTTAAGGGAAGTAACTTTAGATGCTTTGGCTGCACCACCGAAGAAGTCCTTAAATTCGGTGCCGAGCAGATGGTTTTCAACAGAACCAACCGTTCCGCCGTAGCCTGCACCGTAAGCCGCTGCAGTAACAGAACCACCGTAGAAATAATTTCGAACGCTGTCAATACTGGTAGGATCTGACTTTCTACCGCCACAGTAGAAATTCTTGACCTTACCGCCATTCATCTGGTTAACAATGCTCTTAATTTTAGCTGTACCGTTATTACCGCCGTTCAATTCGGAAATATCCGCACCGCTTTCAATAATGTTGTAAACAGAATCAACTGTTCCAGTGTTAGCAGCACCGCAAACGAAAGCGCCTGTCATCTTACCGGTAAACACATTGTTTACGGTAGAGGTCTTGCCGCCGTTGCTGGCACCGTAGCAGGCAGTTACGATTTTCAAGTTATTTTTAAAATGATTCTCAACAGTACCAAGAGCACCTTCTCCCGTAACGGAGGCAGTGTCAGATGCGCCGACAAAGCGATTGAAGGTTGCATCAGAAACCACATTTTTAATACGGTAGGAAATTTCCTTGGTGGGAGTGCCAAAGGTTGCCTTCTGGTTACCGCAGACAAACCATGCTGTTCCGTAAGACTTGCCGCCGCCGTTTACAAGGTTTGTAACGGAGTTATACACGGTACCGGTTCTGGAACCACAGTAAATGGATGCAACACCACTCAGATCCGTGCCGGAAAAAGCGTTTTCAATGGTTTCAACCTTGGGCCCTGCCGCAGCTGCACCATTTCCTCCGTAAAAATTGAGGGTACTTGTAGACTTAATAGTACCGCCGTTGAAGAAATTCTTGATGGTGCCGATATCCGCCGCAACATTTCACCCGCCGCCGGTAAAGCCTGTAAGAGTACCGCCGTTGATCACGGTAGTAATATTGTCGATCCTACCGCCGCCATTGTTACCGCCGAAGAAGTTTGTTAATTCAGCGCCGTTTTCAATCACACTATAAACAGCCTTTGCAGCACCCGAATTGTTACCGCCGCATACAAGGGGATCGTTAGCCTTTACGGGAGTAACCTTAGCACTGTATACATTCTTGATGGTATCGACATCAGAACCACCGCCGCCGTAGAAGTAAAGAACGGAAAAGCTGCCGCTGAAATAGTTTTCAACGGTACCGTTGGCAAATTCTCCGTGATTCTTTGTATCCACAATAACAGAACTTTTTTGTGAAGCACCGTTCAGACGCTGGAAGGCTCCGTTATTTACAATATTTCTGATACGGTAATCGATCTTTTTGGTAGGCTTATCAAAGGTAGCACTTTCATTACCAAAGTATGTATCTTTACAAGTACAATCGGAAATATCATTGGTAATGTTATTCAATACTTTACCGGCACGAGAACCGAAGTAAGTGTTTTTCAGGAATGTGGCATCCTTCACTGTATTGTAAATGGAACCAACGGAACCACCGCAATAGTTACCGCCGTAAAAGTAGTCTTTTACGGTAGCATTTCCTTCAAAGTTGGTGTAAATGGATCCTGTGATTGCACCCTTGTTCGCATCACCGCCAACAAAACGGATGAAATTGGTGCTGCCGGATATATTGTGATAAACATTGCCGTGGATCTTGCCGCCGTTACCGATTGCATAAGTGGTGTCTGCCGTTACGGAAAAATCACTATCCTTAATATTCATAGTAATGTCGCCGTAAAGCTCGCCCTTGGGAGCGAAGAAAGCAATGTGTTTCAATTCAGCGTTGTTAAGGGATGTATTTCCGTGGATCTTAGAACCGGTGAAGTTATAGGTAACATTCGCACGGACGATGGGAGTATTGGAAGAGCCTGCCATCTTGAGGATCTCGGTATTCTCCGCATTTACGGTAATACCGCCTGGAACTTCCAGATCGCCGCCGCTACTGGAAAGATAGAGATTACCCAAGGTGCAGCCCTTGAAGTTTACTTCCGCTTTCCGAAGATCCTGTGTCTTTTCAGTGCTGGTTCTTTTCAGAATGTAAAATTCAGCAAATGCCGTATTCTCACCGTAAAAGTAAAGGCTGTTATTGGGACAAAGCGCAGTACCATCGGGGACAAGATGAACCGTTACATGAGAATAATCACGGTTCTTAACGGTGATAGCCGTCTCGCTTTTTGCTTCCGAAGCGGTCATGCCATCCGAGTAGATAAACCAAGTAGGTGCACCGTCGCAGAAATCACCAAGGTCAGAAGTCAAGCGGCAGTTGTCGAAGGTCACCTTACTGTTTACAACGCGGAAATAACGGATACGGTAAAGGTCATTCTTGTTTCCGGTGTTTTTATTGCCCACATAATTGCCGTGAACCTTTGCCTTGATGGCAATATCCTTAAAGGTGATGTCGTTTGCAACATTCGCTCTCTGAGAACCGGACTCATAAGCACCGTTTGCCTGAACATAAGTCAGGTAGATGGTGGACATATTTTCGTCCGAATCGTCATGGAGAGATGTTACGGTAATAGGAAGCTTCCCTCCCTTGTTATCCTTGGCAACCACCTGATTGTCAAGATACTGGGTGGGAATCGAAACTGTATCCGCAACGATAAGGCGAAGCTTCATACCGGGCTCCAGCTTCATCTCATTTGCTTTTTTCAGTGCACTACCGATCGTTGTAAAGGCAGTTGCCGCATCTTTACCGGTGGTGTCGTCTCCACTGTCGGAAACATAAAAGGTAACCGTATTTGCCGCTGCATCAACCGCAGCCTTCAGCAAAATACCGCCGCCAAGCACCAGGATAAGGGCAAGTGCAATGATCGCGCCTTTCAACATTTTAGAGTTCTTTACCATTCGCAGAACCTCCTGAAGTTTGTAAAAGGGTAGACTTCTACCCATAATAACTTATCATCATTATAGCGGTTTTCTTCCATTTTTGCAAGAGGAAATTGTTCCCCTTTTGCCATCTCTTCCTCTTTTTTTTCATTTTCGGCAAAATGACGGTTTTTTTGTTTAAAAATTGTGCAATATTTGCTCTGTTTCTCTTCTTTTACAAGCAAAATAAATACAAAAAAGCAAAGGTCAGAAAGGATGCCAAATGAATTATATGGATTCGGACAAGCTTTTCTCTTTTTACAAAGAAAACAGCAAGGGAAAAAGCAAAGAAAAGCGCTGTGGGATACGACCATTTTCCAAGCTCAAGAAGAGGGGGCGCGGCATCTGCCAAAGAAGTAACAAGACCAAGAAATCCTTTCTCGATAAAAAGTACTCCCTCCCAGAGAAAGGAAACCGAAAACGGCAGAAAAACGAGGATCGCTCCTACAAACGCCGCGATCAGACAGATCTGAAACAGCGGAATGAGGATCAAGGCGTAAATCGGCGCAAACAGCTGTACATTTCCAATGAGCAAAATTTGCAAGGGAAGAAGAAAAACAAATACTGCGGAGGCGACGGTAAAAGAAGATATGATTCCCGAAAGAATCTTCATAAAAGCACTCTTTTTCTCCCTGCCTTCCAAAATCAGCTCGGTATAATACTCACTCAGAGGAACCGCACAGGAAACAAGAGCAAAGGTTGACAAAAAAGAAAACAAGAACGAAAAATTTTCAATGGTATAGGGATTTGCCATCACCAAAATCACTGCCGCAAAAACAAGGCTTGTTACGGAATCGCCCCTTCTTCTCGCCAAAAGTGTCGAAAGAGAAAACAGTGTCATAAAGCCGGCGCGAAACACAGAAATTCCGCCGCCGCCAAGAAGGAACAAAATTCCCACAAGAGGAAAGAGTAAAATGCGTGTAGTACGGCGACTGACAGGCAAAAATCTGAAAAGGATCACAAAAAAGCCTATAAACTGTGAAATGTGAAGGCCGGAAATGGCAAGAATATGCTGAGAAGCCGTCTTTTCAAAAGCATCTCTCCAAGGGGAAATTTTGCTTTTATCCCCCAAGAGGATCGCCGAAAGAAAGCCTCCCACCTCCTCTTTGGAAAAAGCTTCCAGAAGCGGTGTTCGAATACGAGAAACGAGAGTAAATAAAAGGCTTTTCCCTAAAACCTTCCCTTCCCCTCGGGCAGACGCAAGGCAGAAGATCCCTTCCGATCGATCCGCCGCAGGAGAAATCTCCGTAACAGTCAGCAAAACACAAATGCGAGTTCCTTGTCTTGCATTTTCCCCGCTTTCCACCCGAAGGGTTTTAAAACAAGGGTTTCCATCCAGCTTGACAAGAGCAAGGTCGAAAGAACCCTCGGAAGATGCAACCACATATCCTTCTGCAAAAACCTCCCGATCCAAAAGATCTTCCATACGCTTTTCTTCTATCCCGTAAATTCCCCAAACAAGAAGGGAAAGAGAGATTCCCGCAAGCACACAAAGAAGGATCTTTCTCTTTTCCTCTTTTGCATAAAAAGCGAAAATGAGAACAAAAATACCGAGAACAAATAAAAAGATCGCCGCCCACCCTGAAAAAAGGGCAAAAAGAGAAACGCCGAAGAGCATCGGAATGCCCACAGCGTTTAACCTTTGGCGAAAAAAGAGGTTGGGGAAACAAACATCTTCCACGATCGCTCCCCCTCCTCAGATCTCATATTATTTTTTATCGTAAATGGTTGTTTTTCCTTTGTAAAGGAAAGGCGCAGGATCCACGCGCCTCGTGCCTTTTCTTACCTCAAAATGCACATGATTTCCGTCGGATTTTCCCGTGTTTCCGATCTCGCCGATCTTATCACCCTGTTTTACCTCTTGCCCAAGGGTGACATTTATGGCACTGCAGTGCGCATACAAAGTAGAATATCCGTCATCGTGCTCAATGACCACGCAATATCCGTACTCTACAAAATAATTCGCATTTTGGCCGTTACTGATCATCGCACCGCTGGGGCTGATAGCAACCACTACCGTACCGGAGGCTGCCGCGTATATATTTTCTCCTTCGTCTGCAGGGATATCCCAACCGAAGTGCATACTGCCGCCTCTTTCTGCATAGTAGTGGGTCACAAGCCCAACACGAGGCACAATATAATTCCCCTTGCCGGAAAGTCCAAGATCCTCAGGCAAAATCTTGGTACCGATAGAGATCACCCGATCCACAGGAACTTTTTTCACGGTTTCGTTTATGATCTCCCGTTTGACCTCTTTACCGTCCACATAGTAGATCTTTGCTTCCACCACAGACTTTCCGTTGACACCGCGCGTGGTAGCATCCGCCATACAGGTATAGTGCTGACTGCTTTCGGTATAAACGGTCTTATAGGGTACGATCGTTTCATAAGTCTCTGTAGTAAAGGTATAAAGATCAAGCTTGATCTCATCAATGGATTGAGGATAGTTGGAATAAGAGATCTTCTTTTCTTCGGGAACATAAGCGGAATCGGCAACGAGAGCCATGGCAGGAACTTCTTCCTCTTCTCTTTCGGGATGAAGAACATCTTTCACAATTCCTTCACCGGGAACAGGATCCTTTTTCCGCTCTTCCAGGGGCATTGCCATTTCTTTTAAAAGAAGCTGAAATGCATCGTGGCTGAGAATGCTTTCCGTGGGATATGCTTGGGTTACGATGAGAATTTCATTGAAAATACCCGATTCTCCGGCTACCGCATTTGCATCTACAAATTCGTCAAGACCTGCGGAGATCTCCTCTTCGCTTTCACAAACGGCAACCAGAACATCGTCCACATAAAGTCCTGCCGCGGTGCAAATGTAATCGGAAACATAAGTATAAAGGGTCTCGGAAACCTTGCTTTTTTCCGTAAGCGCCTTGCCGCGCTCACGGGCAAATTCATACTGGATCTCATAAGGGAAATGAAATGCCTTTCCCAGGATGATTTCCACATTGTCCTCCAGCTCATTGACCGCGCTGTCAACAAGATGCTTGTTTTCAACAATGCCGATGATTTTGCCATCGATGGTGGCACGAAGGATCACGGGTCTTGAAAGCTGAACGGCGGCAAAAACTGCTACAAAAACAGCAAGAATTGCCACCAAAACCTCTACACGATGCACCACAAAAAAATCAATTTTGGAACGGTGCACCTTCTCTCCGCCGTCTTTTTTCCAAAAGGATAAGGTCCAGGAAAAAACATCGCCGACTTTGCGAGGAAAGAAGGACAGGAGCCGCAAAACAAAGGAATGATGCTCCAAAAAATCATGATCCGAAGAAACTTCGCTTCCCTCTTCCTCCAGACGCTGCTTTTCCTTTTCAATGCTTTTTTCCGTCAGGGTAATGTAAAAGGCGTTGAAAAAAGAGTCGATCACACCAAGTCCGCCCTTGCGGAACAGGTCATACTGTGTACGAAAGCTTCTTTTTTTGAACAGCTTTTTTCTTGCTGTAAAATTCGGCTTTTCCGAGGAAGCAGCCTCTGTTTTTTTTCTTCTGCCGCGACGGATCGCCGTCGTAGCGGAACGCTTCTTTTTCTCTTTGCTTTTTTCCTGAGAAGCTGTATTTTTCATCTCTTCATTTTTCAAGACTTGCTTCCTCCTTTCGATAAATTTATGTGAATTTTAACATATATCCGCAAAAAAATCAAGTCAGGCCCCTTTGGGAGGGCTTTTCGGAAAGGAATTTTATGAAAAGACGCCTTTTAATTTTTATGCTGATCCCCCTTCTTTTTACCTCTTCTTGCGAAAAAAACGCTTCCGGAGCTTTGGAAGCGGTCGGGGGAATCTATATGGAAACCGATCACCTTTATCCGAAGGATTTTCTCTTTTTGGACAACGAATCGGTTTCCTTTGAGGAATTTCGATACTACTATCTGAACTACAAAAAAATGTATCTGGAAAAGGACAGTGCTTTTTTTGACACAGAAGAAAACGAAGAAAAGCTGAAAAGCGATATCACTGCCATTCTTCTTGATAATCGGGGGATCAGACTACTTGCAAAGGAAAACGGCTTAACACTCACCGAAACCGACCGAAAAACAGTAGAAGAAGAAATAAAAAAGGCAAAAAAGACCTACGGCGAAACGAATTTTTCGGAAAACCTCACCGCATCCTTTATGACAGAAGGGCTGTATAAAAAAACGCTGGAGGATGCCCTTCTTTCCTTAAAGCTTTTCAACTCCCTTTTCGAAGAAGGTGGGAAACATGCTTGGGATGAAAAGACCTATTATACCTATTTCAAGGAACATTTTTTGTGTGCCGAGATCGTCCTTTTTCCTTACGGGGAAAAGGAAACGAAGACAAATTGCGAAAAATCCATGAAAGAAGCAGAGGAATTTGCGGAAAAATTAAAAGGCGGCGAAGATTTTTATCCTCTGATCGCATCTTACAAGGATACCCTTGTTTTTCGGGAAGGTGATTCGTATCAAGACGGGCAAATGGAGGATGCACTCTTTCAAGCCGCAAATTCTTTGAAGGCAGGCAACATTTCTTCTCCCGTCATCGGAGAAGAGGGGATCTATCTGATCAGAAGGATCGAGGATACCCCGGCTCTGATGGAGAAAAAAAGACAGGAGCTTCTTTTTGGCACCACCGATGAAAAAGGAGTTTTTCACCCGGGTGCATACGATAAAGAATACATTTCTCAATATAAAGAAAGAGCAAAAAAAATCGAAGTTACCTTTGGAGAAAACTGGAAGGAGATCTCAACAAAAACTGTTTTTTGAATCAAAAAAGACCTTCGCAAAAGCGAAGGTCTTTTTTTGTTTTTTTCTTATTTGTTGACTGCGTTCTTAAGAGCTGCGCCTGCCTTGAATGCAGGAACCTTGGTAGCAGCGATCTTAATCACTTCGCCGGTTCTGGGGTTCTTGCCCTGACGAGCAGCACGAGCGCGAGCTTCAAAAGTACCAAAGCCGATAAGCTGAACCTTGTCTCCCTTCTGAAGAGAAGCGGTAACAGCAGCGATAGCAGCGTCAATAACAGCAGCGGCGTCCTTCTTAGATACATTTGCTGCACTTGCAGCAGCAGCAATCAGTTCGGTCTTATTCATAATAAGTTTCCTCCAAAAATTAGAATTCTCTTTAGCAATAATTGCTACCTTTATTTTATCACAGTATTTCACAAATTGCAATACTTTCCTTAACATTTTGTTCTTTTTTTAGGTGTATTTCTACAAAAAGTCATTTTTTCGATGACTTTTTACCTCATTTTGCACAATACACAAGTTTTTTTTCGGGGAATACACTGTTTCAGAAAGGTATATTTCCCTTTCAATCCAATCAAACGGAGTATTTTATGAATCCTACCCTTCTCACCTTCTTCGGCTTTCTGCTCCCTTTTTTGGGGACATCACTGGGGGCAGGAACCGTCTTTTTTATCAAAAAAGGCCCCGATGAAAAATTGAAAAAATGTCTTTTCGGATTTGCGGCAGGCGTGATGGTCGCCTCATCCGTCTGGTCACTTTTGATCCCGTCTCTTGAATCCTCCCCCACGCCTTTTCCTACGCTGACGGGCTTTCTTCTGGGAATGATTCTTTTCATCCTTTGTGACAAAAAACAAAAGAGCATGGCAAAAAAACATCCCTTTACAAAAAAGAATCTTTTCCTTGCCATAACCCTTCATAACATTCCCGAAGGAATGGCGGTGGGGGTTGCCTTCGCAGGTGCTTTTCAGGGTTCCCTTTCCTTCGGAACCGCCTTTCTTATCGCTGTGGGGATCGCCCTCCAAAACTTTCCCGAGGGTGCTATTTTATCCACGCCCCTTACCGCAAGCGGAATGAAAAAAAGTAAAGCTACTCTTGTTGGTGTCCTTTCGGGAACGGTGGAGCCCATCGGTGCAATCGCCGCTCTATTTCTCACAAGGTTTATCACTTTTCTCCTTCCGTATATTCTTTCTTTTGCCGCAGGCGCGATGCTCTTCGTGGTAACAGATGAACTGGTCCCCTCCTTGGAAGGGAAGAAAAAGGACCTGGGACTTTTCAGCTTCGCCTTAGGCTTTGCCCTGATGATGACAATGGATGTAGTGCTCGGATAATTTTCTTATTGGATGAAAACAAAAGAATAAACTTCCCTTTTCGGATCAAAAATCCGTTTCATAACCAAAACGCTCCTTTTTGTATTTTCAAAAAAAGAACTCCTCTTTTGAAAAAACATATACTGAAAACGAGCAACCGCTCTCGGAGAAATCTACTCCGAATAAAAAACAAAAAAAGGGGA
>JAZUOK010000271.1:0-5674 GCA_045604665.1 Eubacteriales bacterium
CGGTACCGGGAGGTCCTACCAAAAGCACACCGTGAGGAATCCTTGCCCCAAGCTCTTGGAAACGAGCAGGATTTTTCAAGAAGTCAACCACTTCGGTCAGCTCTTCTTTTTCTTCATCCGCGCCTGCCACATCCGAGAAAAATACTTTCTTTTTCTCATCTGCTCCCAGTTTTGCTTTTGCTTTTCCAAAGGAGTTGATCCTGCTGCCTTTTCCGCCGGTAGCCTGATTCATTGCATAGAACCAAAGAGCAATCAGTACTACGATAATAATGAGATACGGGAGAAAGCTCAGCCACCAGGGAGTCTCGGTTACGGGTTCATAGTGGTAAGATTCCAGATTGCCGCCGCTACCGTCTTTTTCCTTGGTGTTTGCTTTTACATATCCGTCTACATCCTCGCGGAAATAGTGAATGCTTTGAAGCTTATATTCGATTTTTTTGTTTTCCGTTGTGACGAGAGAAAGCTTGCCGTCAGCAGAAACTGTAAATTTCTTTACTTCATCGTTTTCAAAAAGGGCAACGATCTTACTGTAAGGCATATCCTCTTCTGCAGACATATTGAAAAGGGAAGCAGAAGCGAAGATGACAAGCAAAATCAGAATTGAATAGAAAACAATGACTTTGAAATTGTTTTTTTTCATTTTGGTGATAGGTTCTCCTTCAAAGGGTCATTTTTATGAATAAATTTCGGGTTTTAAAATTGCAATGTAAGGGAGATTGCGGTAGATCTCATTGTAGTCAAGGCCGTATCCTACAATAAACTGGTCCTCAACCTGGAAACCGCAGAAGTCTGTGGTAATGGGAGCAACGCGTCTTGCAGGCTTATCAAGCATGGTACAGATCTTTACGGAATGAGCGCCGCTTTTCATAAACAGCTCGGAAAGGGTCTGTAAGGTTCTGCCGCTGTCCAGAATATCCTCTACCAAGAGAACATCTGCCCCCTTCAGGGTATCTGCTTCGGGAAGTGCTTCTACATTCACGCGTCCGGTGGAAACGGTTCCTGCGCCGTAGCTGGAAGCACGCAAAAACAGAACCTGGCAAGGCAGATCCACACGGCGGATCAGATCGGCAATAAAGATGAAAGAGCCCTTCAAAACACCTACGAGAACAAGCTTTCTTTCCTTTGTGCTCTCGCGGTAGCAGTTGGTGATCTCTTCACCCAGTCGGTCCAGCATCTTTTCGAGATCTTTTTTGTCATAAAGGATACAATCAAGATCAGCTCGCATTGATTCAAATTCACGCATATTAGACATCCTCTCGATTTTTTATAATTTGTAAGAGTGCTTCACTTTTTAGGGTCATGGTGAAAATTTCGTCTGTATCGCTTTCCCGAACCCGATCGCAAAGACCCACAAAGGGAATCCACACAATTCCTTTATCATCACAGATAAGGGGAACATAGGGACGATCTTTTGCACCGATCCCTGCTTCGCCAAGAAGCTTCTTTACACTTCTTGTCATTTTCCCGATGGAAACCTTGTCACCGGGCTGCAGGTTTCTTGCAAAAAGACTTCCTTCTATTTTATCGAATGCTGCGTGAATAATCAAGAGGTTTTTGTTAATATTTTCAACTTTTCCGCTTCTTTTGTCGGAGATGGTCAAATGGGCATTTGCCTCCTTGAGAAAGTTCTCTCCGAAATGAAGCTTCACTTGATAGAGTATGCGGCAAGGCTTTTTATCATTCTTAAAAAACACAAGTTGGTCTTTTTCGATCAAAAAGCAAAAGCCGTTGCAAATTTCAATTAGTTTGCCCTCGTTCTCTTGATTTATTAGTTTTAGAAGCGCAGCGAAACGCTCAAAATCAATAACAATTTTTTCTTTTTTTGCCATACGGCTGAAAATTTCGTAAAGCAGCGGATATCCGCTTTGCTTTTTTATCAGAGGGCGAATGGATGAGAGGGGAATTTTTCCGCTTTCGGGAAAAATACCTTCTTTTTTCTCCCAAAGATCGCAAAGCTCGCGCGTCATTTCATCCTGCCACAAGGATAGCGTTCCGAAGCGAACCAAAGCGCTTTCTACGGAAGGATTGATCTTTTTCATCTCCGAAAGAATGTTTTTTCGGATGCGGTTTCTGGAGAAAAGAATATCGCAATTTGTTGAATCCACTTTGAACAAAAGTTTATTTTCGTCCAAAAATGAAACGATCTCTTCCGTATAGAAGGGAAGCAGAGGACGGATCAGATTTCCTCTGGCGGAAAGCATACCTTTTGCACCCGAAAATCCGCTTCCGCGAATCATGCGGAATAAGACCGTTTCCGCTTGGTCAGATGCGGTGTGCGCCGTTGCGATCTTATGATAGCCTTCTTTGTTTGCGGTCTCTTCCAGAGCCCTGTATCGCAGAATGCGCGCGCCCTCTTCAAGGCCTACACCTTCTTTGGCCGCAAAAGCAGGGACATCTACCTTCTTTTTAAAAAAGGGAATATTTTGCTTTTTGCAAAAATCTTCGCAGAAGAGAAGGTCCTCATCTGCTTCTTTTCCGCGGATCCCGTGATGAATGTGACAGGCACCGACAGAAAAATCCATTTCTTTGGAGAAGTATTGAAGCAAGGCGAGCAGGCACAAGGAATCCTTGCCGCCGGAAAAGGCAACAAGGATCCGATCGTTTGTTTCAATGAGCCGACTTTTTTGAAGGTGCGCCAAAAAACGCTTTTCAAAATCCATATTACATTTCACCCGGAACATTATCAAAACGCTTTTCCAAGGTGCAGAAACGGGTGTACTGTCCGTCCCAGCCCAAATTGATGGTATCTACGGCACCGTGTCTGTTTTTGGCAACGATACATTCAGCCATGTTTTGAATGTCGGTGTTTCGATTGTCGTAATAAAATTCTCTGTGAAGGAACAAAACCACATCGGCGTCTTGCTCAATGGCACCCGAGTCACGAAGGTCAGTCAGCTGCGGACGCTTATCTTTTCTGTCTTGGGAAATACGGGAAAGCTGAGAGCATAAAACGATGGGACAGCCAAATTCCTTTGCCATGATTTTCAAGTTTCTTGTAATGTCGCCCACTTCCAGAACGCGGTTTTCGCTCTTTCTTTTATCATCGGAATGCATCAGCTGCAGATAGTCTACAAAGACGATACCAAGGTTTCTGAGTCTGCGAAGCTTGGTTCTCATTTTCATGGGAGAAAGATCGGAGGAGTCGTCGATATAGATCTTAGTGCCGGCAAGGGCACTTGCCGCATCGGCAAGCTTTGCGTAATCTTCCGATTCCAGACTTCCTTCTCTCAATTTTCTGCTTTCAATTCTTCCTTCGGAGGAAAGAAGTCTTGATGCAAGCTGTGTTTTCGACATTTCAAGTGAGAAAATGGCAACGGTCTTGTCCGTTCTTCTTTTTGCGATCTCTGCGGCAATATTCAAGGCAAAACTTGTTTTACCCATACCGGGTCTTGCACCGATCAGGATCAGATCACCGGGGTTCATACCAACAAGAACGCGGTCAATATCACTGAAGAATGTCTGAATGGTACTGCCCTTGTCGCCGCCTTTGCTCAATTCGGTCAGTTCCTTATAAAAGGCAGTGATGATCTCGCTCAAGGGAGTAAAGTCATCTTTTACCGTGTGCTGAGAAAGGGCGTAGATCTTTTGTTCCGCACTGTCAATGACCGAGGAGGTCTCCTCGTGCTGACTGTACGCGGAATCCATAATTTCTTCCGAAATGGTGATGAGCTTACGAAGCAGGGCTTTTTCGTGTACGATTGCTGCATAATCCATAATATTGGATAAGGTGGGTACACTTTCCGCCAGATGACGAATGTACTGAGAACCTGCCTCTTCGGTATATATCCCGCTTTTTACAAGATCACTGATGAGTGTAACAACATCGATTCCCGTGCTGCGGTTAGAAAGGCTGACCAGAGAGTTGTAGATCTCAGCGTGCTTTTCCACATAGAAATCCTCGGAGCTGACTACAGAAGAGACATCTCCGATTCTTTCACTATCCAAAATCAATGCACCGAGAAGTGCTTGCTCGTTTTCAACGGAGTGAGGGACTTGTCTTCCCAAAAGAGAGGTAAGGGAAGGGGTTTGTGAATGATTCATAAGAAGATCCTTTTACTGTTCAACAATTACTTTGAGAGTAGCATTTACACCGGAGGAAAGCTTGATCTCCGCGGTGAAGGTGCCGAAGTTTTTAATGGCCGAGATGGTAATCTTTCTCTTATCGATCTCGATCCCGTGCTGTTCTTTCAAAAGCTCAGAAATATGAGAGTTGGTCACGCTTCCGTAAATTTTACCGTCAGTACCGGCACTTGCTTTTGCGTGCACCTCGATCTTTTCAATTTTTTCCTTCATTGCCAATGCATTTTCAAGATCAACCTTGGCTTTGTATTCCTTGGAGGAGATCTGATTTTTCAGTTCGTTTTCCGCTTTGGCATCTGCAGGTGCGGCAAGACCCTTGGGGAATAAAAAGTTTCTTGCGTATCCGTCGGATACATTGACGATCTCGCCCTTTTTGCCCTGTCCTTTTACATCACTTTTTAATACAACTTTCATAGTAAAATCTCCTTTAAGCTTCGTTGAGGTATTGATCAACCGCTTCCTTTAAGCGATTGAAGGTTTCTTTGAGGGTAGAATTTTTCACCTGCGCTCCTGCCATATCAAAATGACCGCCGCCGCCGATTTTTTCCGTGATCAACTGCACATTGACCGTTCCGGAGGAACGGGCGGAAATATGCACGGTCTGATCCATTCTGCAAAGGACGAAGGATGCAAGCACGCCTTCCAGGGAAAGAAGTCTGTCCGCCGCTTTGGATGCGGCGATCTTATCTTCTTGTGTGGCATTCTCTTCCATATAGGAGAAGGCAATGATGTCACGGTAAATAAAGGCGTTGTTTTCGTATTTGATCTCTCGCTTGAAGTCATTTAGGTCAGAACGGAAGAGGGTCTGCGCTTCCGCAGGACTTGCCCCTTCCGAACGGAGAAAGTATGCGGCTGCGAAGGTGCGGGGACCGGTGTTGTTTGTGAACTGCTTGGTATCCAAAATAATGCCGGCAAAAAGCATTTCAGCTTCTTCCTTCAAAAGGGTTCCGGGAGGAAGCTGCTGCTCCAGCATTTCGGAAACCATTTCACTGGCGCTGGAAGCACTGGGCTCGATGTAAACGATCGTGGGCTTCACAGCGTATTCCGCGCTTTGTCTGTGGTGGTCTATGATGACCACATTGGAAATATTTTCGTAAAGCTCAGGCGCTTCAAACTGTCTGACATTATTTACATCGGTGATGATCAAAAGGGTGGAAGAGGTGATCATATCCTGTGCAGTTGCACCGTCAATGAAAATGTTTTTGTATTCGTTCAGTCCTCCCAGCTTTTTGAAAACGCCCTTCAGATTCGAGTCGTGGACATTGACAACAATGTTTACCTTCTGACAGTAGCGCATGGCAAATCTTGCCATACCGATTCCGGATCCGATGGAATCGTGATCGGCGTACCGATGACCCATAATCAGAACATTGGATGCTTTTTCAATAAGGTTCTTAACCTCTGTTGCAACAATGCGGCTTCTTATTTTTGTTCGCTTCTGAACGGTTTTGGTCCGTCCGCCGTAATATTCAACGGCATTGTCTCTTCTCTTTAGAACCGCCTGGTCGCCGCCGCGCTGCATAGCAAGGTCAAGGGCCTGATGCGCTGCAAGCTCTTTTTCGCCCATTGTACCGTCGTCTGTTGTTATGAATAA
>JAZUOK010000272.1:0-7400 GCA_045604665.1 Eubacteriales bacterium
GCTTTCCGTAGGTGGGGTGATTCACCCACTGTCCCATAGCGCGAACCGCATCTCCTACCATAAGACTTGGCAAAATTCCCACGAGGGTCACAGGCTCCCTTTCCCATTCAATGGAGCAAACCGTATAGCCTGTTTCATCGCTTTGAAAAACAATATCTTCAATTTCGCCTTCAATGGTAACAAGCTCACTTCGATCAGGCATTACGCTTCCTCCTTTCAAAAACGAGAAGTACAATATAACTCAGCACAAAAGCAAAAAATACTGCGGGAAGAAAAACATCTCCCACCAAATGATAAAGCGTCACTTCCCGAGAAAAAGATACTTCACCCGTAAGAACGCCTTTTTTCAAAGGCCCCAGTTCTTTTGTAATACAGCCTCTTTCATCGATGAAGGCAGTAACACCGGAATTGGCGCAGCGAACCGTACTACGAGAATTTTCCACACTGCGAAAGACCGCATGAGCAAGGTGCTGCCACACACCGGGTGAATCCTTATACCAAGAGTCGTTTGTTACAAGGACAATCAGTTCTGCCCCGTCACGGACCGTTTTTCTTGTAAGGGACGGAAAAAGAGATTCAAAACAAATGATTGCGCCCACCTTCCCCTTTTCCGTTTGCATAAGATTGGAGGAAGTACCGGCTGCAAGGTCCGAAGAGAGAAGATTGATCTCATCCAAAACGGGAAAAATCCGCGAGAGAGTCTCACCGTAGGGCATCTTCTCCCCGAAGGGAACCAGATGTCTTTTGTGATAAGGGACAGAAACCGAATCGGAATCAAGTAAAATGGCACTGTTGGAAGTATTCCCCTCAAGCTCCCAAAAGCACCCCATTAAAATAGGAGTATCGATTCTTTCGGACAGTGATTGAAACGATTCCAGCAAAGAGCTGTTTTGCAAAAGGTTCGATGCCACTGCACTTTCGGGCCAGACAACAAGATCGCTCTTTTTTTCGGTTTCCGTAAGGGAAACATAGGTTTCCACAGCACTTTTTCCATCCCACTTTTCCCCGGACAGAATACAGCCCTGCACAGCAGAAACCGAAAGAAGATCTCCCTGGGGCTTGGTGTAAATGCGAATCACACCAAAAAGAAGATTCAAAAGAAAAAGACAAGCCGCCAAAGACGAAAACAGAACTCTTTTCTTTTTGCAATCTGAAAGGAGCACCAAGCAAACAAGGGCAGAAACAGAAAGCATCAAAAAATCAAGAAAAGTCTGTCCGAAAAGAGAGACCGACTGAATCAGAACAGGCGCCCTGTAATTGCCGAGAGACACTCTGACCCAAGGAAACGCAAGTTCACTCAAAGAAGTGATATACTGAGAAACAAGAACCCCCAAAACAGTAGCAAAAAGAAGAAAAGAATCGCTTTTTATCTTTTTTGCTGTAAGGCGGCACAGAACGGAAGGGATCCCGTATGAAAGGCCGTGGGCAAAGCTGATTCCGATCCAAGCCAAAAGCACAACCCCGAGGGAAGAGGCATGGTCAAGACCAGCAAAATCCAGAGGATAAAGCCAAAGAAACCAAAAATAAACGAAAAAAAGATACCAAAAGCCAAAAAAAGCGCCCCGTAACAAGGCAGAAAAAAAGCCCCCTTTTCCGTTTCGTTTCACGATTACCCAAAAGAAAGGAACGAAGGAAACCCAGGAAAGAAGAAAAAGGGAAGGAAAGGTCAACGGCAAGGCGGAAAAAAGCGCAGAGAAAAAAAGCAAAGAATAGTCTTTTTTAAAAAAAGCACCGATTCGCTTCAAACCGCTCACCT
The DNA here is from genome assembly GCA_045604665.1 of Eubacteriales bacterium. GTDB lineage: Bacteria > Bacillota > Clostridia > Oscillospirales > SIG627 > RGIG5579. The sequence goes on from JAZUOK010000272.1 coordinate 1,757, forward strand.
CTCTTCAGATAAAATATAGATTATTATACTGGAAATAAAAGAAAATGTAAAGGTCAATTCTTGACAAATAATAAAAAGAAACTATAATATTCTCTTGAAAGTGAGGTATGAAAATGAGCGAATGCACACACGACTGCTCTTCTTGTTCTCAGAATTGCAGTGAAAGACAGGAAAGCCTTGTAGAGGCTCCCAACAAAAACAGTAATGTAAAAAAGGTGATCGGCATTGTTTCCGGTAAGGGCGGTGTCGGAAAAAGCCTTGTCACTTCCCTGCTTGCTTCCGCAACCGCAAAGAGCGGAAAAAAGGCGGCTATATTAGATGCGGATCTTACCGGTCCCAGTATCCCCAAAGCATTTGGTATTCACGAAAGAGCTACCGCTGACGATGAAGGTCTCATTCCTGCGGAAAGCATCGGCGGCATCAAAATCATGAGCCTAAATCTTCTTTTGGAAGATGAGACAGATCCCGTTGTTTGGCGCGGACCTGTGATCGCAGGCACCGTAAAGCAGTTTTGGACTGAGGTCAACTGGGGCGATGTAGACTATATGTATGTGGATATGCCTCCCGGAACCGGCGATGTACCTTTGACCGTTTTTCAGTCTCTTCCCGTTGATGGTATCGTGATCGTCACCTCTCCTCAGGAGCTTGTTTCCATGATTGTAGAGAAGGCTGTGAAAATGGCAAAACTGATGAATATTCCGATCCTTGGTATTGTGGAAAACATGTCCTATTTTACCTGTCCCGATTGCGGAAAGAATCACTCCATCTTCGGTGAAAGCCACATTGAAGAAACGGCAAAAGTATTTGGCATTCCCGCATTTGCAAAGCTTCCCATTGATCCCGAGCTTGCAAGGCTGGTAGACAGCGGAAATGTAGAAAAATACCCTGTAGATGCAATTGCTTCTCTTGCCGATACCATAATCAAATAAAAAGAAAAAGTCGCTGCAGTGCAGCGGCTTTTTTCTTCAAAGGTTGAAATTTTGTCCCAATTCTTTGACTTCCTCGTTTTCGGAGGATAAAAGAGCATTTCTAACCGAATCCCTTGTCCACATAACGCCGATCAGCCTCTGACAAACCTCCTCGCAAAGAGCGGTATCCATAGAATCGGAAAAGGCATTTGCAAAAACCACCTTTCCCTTTTCAAACCGAAGAAAAAGCTGAAGAGCGCCCCAAGGGAACCTTTCCTTCCATTCCAAGTCAAACTTCGGTGTTTGGCCAAGGTACCATTCCGGATCCGAATGGCGCAAAATATATGCATCCAGCTCCTCTTTTTCCCCATTGGTAAAGGCAAATTCGCCAAAGTACCCATCTCTATTTTCTAAAGCGCGAAGCAGGGCGTTTTGTGTTTGACGCAAGGTCAGATCAGGAAGAAAATCCGTCAGGTTGCAAACACGGGAACGCACGGAAGCGATCCCCTTGGAAGCAATTTTCCCGGGGTCTACGGTAAGGTAATGGGAAAGGCGCTCCAAGTCCGATGAAACAAGAAGGGTTCCGTGGTGCATTTTTTTGCCTTTTCTATCTGCAAAAGCATTTCCCGAAATCTTCTTTCCGTCGCACAAAATATCATTTCTGCCGGAAAATTCACAAGGAATACCGAGACTTTGAACGGCCGAAAGGATCAGAGAGAGCTGGGAGTGCTGATCATAGCGATTCTTTCCTGCAATAAAAGAAAAATTGATATTACCCAGATCGTGATATACGGCGCCGCCGCCACTGATTCTGCGTGCAAGCTGAACACCGTCTTCCTTCATTTTCTCCAGGTCACACTCCACCCAGGGATTTTGGTTTTTTCCGATGATAACGGCATTCTCATTTTGATACAAAAAAAGAATCAGTTCATCCTCGCCTACATGGTCAAGAAACCACTCGTCCGTGGCCATATTTTCATGGGCATTTTTCGTTTCCGAAATATAAACAAAATTGCGTTTCATATATCCTCCGTTTTTCATCAAACAGTATATCAAAAATTCAAAAAAAATCAAGGTAAAAATTGACACCGATATAAAATAAAACTATAATGGGGTAAAGAATTGATAAGGAGCCGATCATGGCAGACAAACAAAAGACCGTATATATTTGTTCCGCTTGCGGTGCCATTCAAACCAAATGGTCCGGGCAATGCCGCGAGTGCAAGGAATGGAATACCATGGAAGAAGAAATTCAAACCGTATCTTCCGCCAAAACAAAAATGAAGGAATCGGTTTTGACCGACTTTGCCACCGCGACAAAGCTTACCGAGATCCATGAAGAGGACCTGAGAGGTGAACGGCTGAAAACCGGGATCGGCGAGCTGGACCGTGCCTTGGGTGGCGGAATCGTTGCCGGATCCGTAGCACTTTTTTCGGGAGAACCCGGGATCGGAAAATCCACCCTTCTTCTTCAGATCTGCAAGGAAATGAAGGACCAAAAAGTGCTTTATGTTTCCGGCGAAGAATCCCAGCTTCAGATCAAAATGAGAGCAAAGCGCCTGGGTGCTGTAACAGATAACATTTATCTGCAGTGCGAAACGGATATTGACGGCATATTGGTGGAAATTGCAAGAATAAATCCCGATATTTTGATCATTGATTCGGTCCAAACCCTGCAAGACGCTTCCCTTTCTGCCGCTCCCGGCAGCACAGGTCAAGTGAAAATGTGTACGGGAAAATTGATGGCAATAACGAAAAAGACGGGCTTTTCCACCATTTTGGTAGGTCATGTAAACAAAGACGGTGTCATTGCAGGACCAAAGCTTTTGGAGCATATGGTGGATGTTGTTCTTTACTTTGAGGGAGAAAGAACCCAAAGCTGCCGAATTTTAAGAGCCATTAAAAACCGATACGGCTCCACCAATGAGATCGGCCTGTTTGAAATGACGGATTCGGGCCTGGAAGAAATTCCCGACCCCAGTCGAAGACTTTTGGAGGACAGTCCGAAAAAGTTTTCCGGCTCTTGCCCTGTTTGTCTGATGGAAGGAACACGCCCCATTATGACAGAAGTGCAGGCTCTGATTTCAAAATCCCCCTTCCCCAATCCAAAAAGGCTTTCCAGCGGCGTGGACTACAACCGTATGTCAATGCTCCTTGCAGTCCTTGAAAAAAGACTCGGCCTTCGCTTTTTTGACAAAGATGTTTACCTAAATGTGGTAGGCGGTCTTCGTCTGGACGAAACAGCCGCGGATCTGGGTATCTGCACCGCTCTTTTATCCGGTGCGTTGGATCTTCCGCTTCCGGGCAATATGATTGCAGTGGGTGAAGTGGGACTTTCCGGTGAATGCCGCACCATCGGGGATTCGGATATGCGCGTAGCAGAAGCGGCAAGGCTTGGATTCGAGGCCATCATTTTGCCGAAAAAACAAGCAGATCGCCTAAAGAAAAAGCCAAGCAGCCTCAGATTGATCCCCGTAAGGAGCGTATATGAGCTTTTAGAAGTTCTCAAAGGAGAAAAAGTGTGAAACCGAAAGAATTTGCAAAAAAAGAACATTTTACCTTTGACGACTTAAAGGATCTGGTAGAATTTCTTCGTTCACCCGATGGATGTTCCTGGGATCGCGAGCAGTCTCATGAGAGCATTCGCTGTCATTTTATCGAAGAAGCGTATGAGGTTGCGGAAGGCATTGACAAAAAAGACAACACCCTTCTTTGTGAAGAACTGGGGGATATGCTTTTTCAGGTGCTTTTTCACACCGATCTTGCAAGAGAAGAAAAGGCATTTTACCTATCCGATGTAATTGACGGTATTTGTAAAAAAATGATCCGCAGACATCCTCATCTTTTTTCGGAAAATAAAGAAGCGACAGATTGGGAAGAGATCAAAAAAGCGGAAAAGGGAGAAAAAACAAAAAAAGACACCCTTCGCCGCATCTCCACTTCTCTTCCTGCGCTGATGCGTGCCACAAAGTTCATTGAGAAGGGCGCACAGCTTTCAAAAGGTGAAAAAAGCCTCACAAAAGAAGAGGAGATCGGCGCTCGATTTTTTGATCTTGTCGGCGAATGTAAGAAAGCAAATATCGACCCCGAAGCTGCACTGAATCATTATTTGGAAAAAATCATCGTAAACTGCACAAATTATGAATGATTTTTTTAGATTTTATGTCGATTTTTTTCGTGATTCCATAAAAACACTTGAAATTTTTCGGCTGAAAGGATATAATTTTTCTATGGCGATTCAAAAATAAATTTTCTTATTTTAAGGAGAATTATGATGAACAAGACACAGCTTACCGAAGCGGTTGCCGCAAAAGCCAAAATGAAAAAGAAGGATGCCGAAATTGCCGTGAATCAGGTTTTTGATGTGATCACGGAAGCACTTGTTCGGGGTGAAAAGGTTCAGATCTCAGGCTTTGGCAGTTTTGAAACCAAAAGCCGCGCTTCCCGAATCGGCAGAAACCCTCACACCCACGAAAAAATGGAGATCCCTGCATTTAAAAGTGCAAGCTTTTCTCCCAGCAAACTCTTAAAAAACAATATCAATAAATAAAGGTAAAAGGAGCTGCAAAGCGGCTCCTTTTAAAAATAATAAAATGAGACTCGATAAATTTTTAAAAGTTTCCCGTATTATCAAACGAAGAACCGTTGCCAACGATGCTTGCAGCGAACAGCATGTTCTTGTAAATTCCCGTGTTGTAAAGCCGGGGTACGATCTGAAGATCGGTGATGTGATCGAGGTGCATTTCGGTCATCGGATTTTTCGTTGCAAAGTAAAGGATATGCCCGAGCATGTAGGCAAAAACGAGGCATCCACTCTTTATGAGGTATTATCGGAGGAATAATATATATCTCTCTTTCATAAAATCGAAGAAGAAATGAGGTGGATTTTATGGAAGAAAAAAAGACGGCGATCTTGTTGACAGACCGCAAAACGCTTCACCTTTCGGGTGTGACGGAAATTTTCAGTTTTCGGGAGACCGAAGCTGAATTTTCCACTCTGTCCGGTCCCCTTCAAGTAACGGGCCAGGGCATGCATATGGAAAAATTGGATCTGGAAAAGGGAGAAGTATCTCTTACGGGTTTTATCATCTCTCTTTACTATCCGGATGAAGAAAAAACAGAGAGCCGCGGATTTTTATCCCGTTTTCTTAAGGGATGATCTTCTCCTTGTCCCCAGAGAGCTTTTTATTTTTCTCCTCCGTTTTTCTCGGCTTTCTCTTCGGTCTTTATTATGAAGTTTTCCGTTTTATGAGACTTTCCTTTCCTCACGGAACATTTCTTGTTTTTATCGAGGATCTGTTGTTCTTTTTGCCGATCTCTCTTATCTATATCTTTTTTAATTACGCACTTTCGGACGGTGTCGTTCGGTACTTTTCCATTCTCGGTGTTGTCATGGGATTTCTTTTATACCTTGCAACCCTTGGAAAAATTATCACTTTTTTCTCTTCTTGTATTTTGAATTTTTTGAAAAAGATGCTGCGGGGAATTTTCATTTTACTTTTCAGACCGATTTTCATCGTTTTCAAAAATATAACAAATTGTTTATACGGGAAATATAAAACATATCGTATACTGATCAGCAGTAAACGAGATGCGCAAAATTTAAAAAGAGCAAAAAAGCATCTTTTGAAAAAAGCGCATAAAGGATTTTCAAAGTAGGAGTTAACATGCGAACCAGAATCGGTTTTTTCGGAAAGCTTGCCTTTATCGCAATTATTATTTTTCTGATCATATCC
>JAZUOK010000273.1:0-1887 GCA_045604665.1 Eubacteriales bacterium
CATACCACAGGCTCCATACTCAGTTCGGTAAAGCCGAGACGCAGCATTTCTTCAATATCGCTGACAAAATCCGGGTTATGATGGGTAAAGGTCCCTCTCATGTAATAGTTTTTGCCGCCTCTTTTTTCAACAAGCTTTTGAAATTTTGGTACAATTTTATCCCAACTGCCTTTTCCGTTGTAGTCAATGCGGAAACGGTCGTGGACTTCTTTTCTACCGTCGAGGCTCAAAACCACATTGCTCATCTCACGGTTTGCAAAATCAATAACATCATCATCAATCAGAACACCGTTGGTTGTAAGAGTGAAACGAAAGTTTTTGCCGGCTTCTTTTTCAATTTTTCTTGCATATTGAACAAGTTCTTTGACAACATCAAAGTTCATCAGAGGTTCGCCGCCGAAGAAATCCACCTCGAGATTGGTTCTTCCTTTGGAATTTTCTACCAAAAAATCCAAGGCTCTTTTTCCGACTTCAAAGCTCATAACGGCTCTTTCGCCCTGGTATTTACCTTGGCTTGCAAAACAGTAAGAGCAATTTAAATTACAGGTGTGTGCAATGTGTAGGCAAAGTGCCTTCACAACGCCGGAGGTTTTCTCTTTCAGCGTATTTGCCATCGGGGAAAAGGTATCTTTTGAAAAAAGTTTACCATCTTTCTTTAACTGCAAGATCTGATCATAGCATTCACAAATTTCATTTCGATCAATGTTTTCTTTTTCGGAGTATTTTTCAAAAATCTCCTTGATAAGATCGTCTTTTTCTTTCTTTTCAAAAGAAGAGATCATATCGTAAGCGATGTCATCCACAACATGAACACCGCCTGAAAAAATATCTAAAACAATATTGAGACCGCCCAGTTTATAGCAATGTACCATATATTCGCTCCTAACCTACAAAAAAACCCGCCATCAGGCGGCATTTTCTGTAAGAAATCAAATTATTTGCTTTCCTTATTTTCGCACTGCTGGTTTGCAATGCCGCAGCTGGTCTTGCAAGCGGACTGACAAGAAGTCTGGCACTCACCGCAACCACCGTTCTTTGCACTTTCGCAAAGATTTTTTGTATCAAGAGTCTGAATGTGTTTCATAATGAATCCTCCGATGTTTGATATAGGCATTATATCACGAAGAAAAGCCAAAGTCAATGAATGATCGCGATTTTTTGCAAGATTCTGAACATTTTTATTTCTTGCTATACATCGCTTATTGTGATAAAATTAATTCATTGGAGGATGTATGAAATATAAGAATGTTGTGTCAGCAAAATTTGTTTCAAGACCCAACCGTTTTGTTGCAAATGTTATCCTTTTTGACAAAGAGATCACGGTTCATGTAAAGAATACGGGACGGTGCAAGGAACTTTTACTTCCCGGATCAACGGTTTATCTTTGTGAGAGTGATAATCCTTTAAGAAAAACAAAATACGATCTGATCGCCGTAGAAAAAAAGCGTGAGGAGAAACATGCGATCTTGATCAATATGGACTCTCAGGCTCCGAATGAAGTTTTTTGCGAATGGCTCAAAAAAGGAAAGCTTTTTTCTAAAAATGCGATGATCAAAAGGGAAGTGTTTTTTGAAAATTCGCGGTTTGATTTTTATGTAGAGGACGGTGATCGGAAAGCCTTTCTCGAAGTAAAAGGCGTAACGCTGGAAAAGGATGGAATTTGCCTGTTTCCGGATGCTCCCACCCAAAGAGGTGTAAAGCATATTGAAGAACTGGTGAAAGCAAAAGAAGCAGGATATGAATCCTATCTTGCTTTTGTCATTCAAATGAAAGAGGTGAAGTGTTTTTTACCAAATGACGAAACCCACAAAGCTTTTGGAGATGCGCTGAGATTTGCGAAACGGTCGGGAGTTGAGATCCTGGCTCTTTCCTGTGAAGTATCTTGCA
>JAZUOK010000274.1:0-5495 GCA_045604665.1 Eubacteriales bacterium
CATTTCTGGAACTTTTCTCTGTCGGATGCGTCACCTGTTATGTACTTTTCGTCAACTCCTGCCGAGCGCATGAGTCTCCATTTATAATGATCTCCGCCGAGCCATACCTGTGTGATGTTTTCAAATTTGCGGTCTTCGAAAACTTCCTTCTGGGGAATATGGCAATGATAGTCAATAATGGGAAGGTTTTCTGCATATTCGTGATAGAGTTTTCTGGCAGCAGGGGTCTCAAGTAAAAAATCTTCTGTCATAAATTTCATAGAAGCTCTCCTTTTATATCATAGATCTATTTCAGCATAGCATATCTTATTTTTTCTTTCAAGGATTTTTTCAAAAAAGTGTCGTATCGGAAAGATTTTTGCTTTCATTTGCAAGAGAAGTCTTGACCAAAAAAAGAAAAAAATTTATAATAAATCTGGTAAAGAAAAAATGCAAAAAGAAAGGATTTTATAGGACCAGATGAAATATCAGATCGATCCTTTATCTTCAAAATCTACTTATTTGCAGCTTTATGAAGCTCTTCGGGAGGATATTACGGAAGGCAATTACCCCTTTGGGACAAAACTTCCCTCGAAGCGTGTGCTTGCGGAGGAGATCGGCATCAGCCTTGTGACGGTAGAGCATGCCTTGGCACTCCTTTGCGAGGAGGGGTATGTAAAAGCACGGGAAAGAAAGGGGTACTTTGTCAGTTTTCGTGAAGAGGATACCTTTTATACGCCCGTAGCATTTTCCGGACAAAGGGAGAGGATACAGCTCAGCGAAGGAAAAATGCAAAAGCATCCTTTTTCCTCCCTTGCAAAGGCTATGCGGAGAGTGCTTTCCATCTACTCCGATTCTCTTTTGGAAAAAAGTCCGGGAAAAGGAAGTCTTCTTTTTCGGGAGGAAATTTGCCGTTATCTTGCAAGAAGCCGCGGAATCTCTGCCTCGGCCGAACAAATTGTGATCGGCGCCGGTGCAGAATATTTATACGGTCTTGTTCTTCAGCTTATGGGGAAAGACAAAAAAATCGCGGGAGAAGATCCTTCCTATGAAAAAATTTCTCTTGTTTATGAGGCTCAGGGTGCAAAAATAGAGCTCTTGCCCTTGGGGCCCGATGGAATTGAAAGCCGTGCTTTGAATGGGTGTGATGCGGATGTGCTTCATATTACCCCGTACAGAAGCTTTCCCAGCGGTGTTACGGCGACCGCTTCCAAGAAAAGAGAGTATTTACGCTGGGCAGAAAAAAATGACCGCTTTTTGGTGGAGGATGATTTTGAATCGGAATTTACCCTTTCACGAAAGCCGGAGGAGACCCTTTTTTCCATTTCAAAAAGGGACAATGTGATCTATGTAAATACCTTTTCCAAGACGGTATCGCCCTCCATTCGAGTAGGATATATGGTACTTCCCAAAAGGCTTGTTCCCGTATTTGATGAAAAACTGGGGTTTTATTCCTGTACGGTTCCTCTTTTTGAACAAATGTTATTAAAAGAATTGATCGGGACGGGAGAATTTGAGCGACATATTAACCGAGTTCGCCGCGAGCTTCGCCGTGAAAGAGAGGATATATGACAACAGAAGAAAAAGAGGTTCTTGCTCGTGCCAAGGAGCTTTCCCAAAGAGCCTATCAGCGCGGTATTTATACCCGAACGAACTTTTTGACGGAATCGGAGGCGGCACTGATCGCTGAGGAAAAGCCGGATCTGGGTGCCGTATTTTTGGGAGGCAGTCCCGAAGCGGAGCGGTGTATTGCTCTGTTTGGCAAGGAAGAGGAGATGGGATATCCTTGGGAGAGCGATCTTGTGATCCTGAAGATATCACCCCTATCGCAAAAATTTGCGGATACCCTTTTCCATCGGGATTTTTTGGGTGCTCTTTTAAACCTTGGTATTAAAAGAGACCTTTTGGGAGATCTTTTTGTTTTTGAAAATACCGGGTTCTTTGTTTCCTTTGAGCAGATGGCACCTTATTTTATGGAAAATTTAACAAGAGTCAAGCATACCTCGGTGAAGGTGACTCTTTGTGATGCCCTCCCCGAAGGGGTGGGTGCAAAGTTTGAGGAAAAATTTGTCGTTGCAGCTTCCCCCCGTATGGATGCCGTCATTTCCGCTGTGTGGAATCTTTCCAGGCAGGAAGGGAAAAAGCTTGTGGAAGGGGAAAGGGTCAGCATCCGCGGAAAAACGGTCCTTTCACCCGAGAGAAGCCTTTCGGCGGGGGATCGGGTATCGGTCAAGGGCTACGGAAGATTTTATTTTGACGGAGAAGAAGGCATGACCCGCAGCGGCAGAGGCCGTATGAAGGTCAGATTATTTGTATAAGATATGTTTTAAAGGGGGATCTATGAAAGAATATTCAGTTAGCGGAATGACTTGCTCCGCCTGCAGTGCAAGGGTGGAAAAAGCCGCTTTAAAAACACCGGGTGTTACCTTGGCATCGGTTAGTCTTTTGACAAATTCCATGACGGTGGAAGGGGAATTTGATGAAAAAAGACTTATGGAAGAGGTGAAAAAAGCAGGCTACGGTATTTTTGTAAAAGGACAGGAAAAAGCACAAAAGAAAAAAGAGGTTAAAAAGAACAGCCTTTCTGCTTCTCTGATTCTTTCTGTGGTGATCCTTATAGTTTTGATGTATATTTCTATGGGGCATATGATAGGTCTTCCCCTTCCTTCGTGGTTTTCTCATAGGGCGCAGGGGATCTGTCAGTGTATCCTGTCATTTTCGGTTCTTTTGATCCACAGAAGATTTTTTATCGGTGGGTTCAAGGGACTTTTGCATCTTTCGCCCAATATGGATACCCTGGTGTCCCTCGGATCGGGAATTTCTTTCCTATATAGCTTTGCTCTTCTTGCTATGTCCTTTGGAAAGCATGGGGAAGGGGAAGTTTTTCACAAGTTCTATTTTGATTCTGCGGCAATGATCCTTGTACTCATTACCATAGGCAAGCTTTTAGAGGAAAAAAGCAAAGGAAAAACCACCGATGCCATTCGGGCTTTGCAAAAGCTTTCTCCTGAACGGGCAAGGGTCCTTCGGGAAGGAAAAGAAATGGATATTCCTTTGGAAGAAGTAAAAAATGAGGATCTTGTTCGTGTTTTGCCGGGTGAAAATATCCCTGTGGACGGCACCTTGGAAGATGGCGAGGGGGCTGTGGATGAATCGGCGCTTACAGGCGAAAGTCTTCCTGTAGACAAAATTTTGGGTGATATGGTTTATACGGGAACGGTAAATCTTTCTGCACCGCTTTTGATCCGAGCAAAAAAAGTGGGTAGTGAAACTACCCTTTCCCGTATGATAGACAGAGTGGTTGCATCTTCTGCTTCCAAAGCGCCGGTGGCCCGTCTTGCAGATCGGGTATCGGGTGTTTTTGTACCGGTGATCATAGCACTTTCTCTGATTACCTTTCTTCTTTGGATGGTGTTTGACGGAAAAGTGGATGTGGCACTGACCCACGGAATTTGTGTGCTTGTGGTTTCTTGCCCTTGTGCACTGGGTCTTGCAACTCCCGTGGCGATCATGGTGGCAAACGGCGTAGCAGCGCGAAACGGCGTTCTCTTTAAAACGGCAACTGCCCTTGAGGAGGCAGGAAAGACAAAGATCGTTGTTTTGGATAAAACGGGAACGGTCACCACAGGCAAAATGCGCGTGACCGATCTGATTCCTTCCGACGGTATGAAGGAGGATGAATTGTTAAAACTTGCGTTTTCCCTGGAGGAAGGAAGCCTTCATCCGATTGCGGTAGCGGTCAAGGAATTTGCTGCGGAAAAAGGTGTTTTGCCGCATGAAGTAATGTCCTTCAAGACTCTTGCAGGCTTTGGCGTGGAAGGGATGATCGAAGGAAAAAGAGCGTGCCTGGGTAAAGAGGAGTTGATTCGCAAAGAATCAAAAATTCCAGAAAAAGCCGAAAAAGAGGCGTCTTTCCTTGCATCGGAAGGAAAGACAGTGATGTTTCTTTCCCTGGAGGATGTATACTGCGGTATGATCGCAGTGGGGGATACCTTGAAGGAGGATTCTCAAACGGCGGTAGCAGAGCTTCGGGAAATGGGAATGCATGTGGTGATGATCACGGGAGACCGTGAAGAGACTGCAAAAAGTGTAGCGAAAAAGGTGGGCATCGGGGAGGTTCTTGCCGGTGTTTTGCCGGAAGAGAAGGAGGATGCCGTTTCAAAACTGAAGCAAAAAGCCAATGTTTTGATGGTAGGTGACGGTATCAACGATGCGCCGGCTCTTACCTCTGCTCATGTAGGGGTTGCCATCGGCGGCGGAATGGATATTGCAATGGATGCTTCCGAGGTCGTATTGATGAAGAACAGCCTTTTGGATGTACCGAAGCTCATCCGTTTGTCCCAAAAGACCTACCGTAATATCAAGGAAAATCTTTTTTGGGCATTTTGCTATAACATTATCGGAATCCCCTTAGCGGCAGGTGCTTTTGTTCCGCTTTTTCATTGGACGCTGACGCCGATGTTCGGTGCGGCTGCTATGAGCTTTTCCAGCATTTTTGTTGTGACCAATGCCTTGAGATTAAATCTCTTTTCATGGGGAAAAGAAAAAAAGAAAACGAAAAAGGAGAATAAAAAAATGGAAAAAGTATTGAAGATCGAAGGTATGATGTGTCCTCATTGCGAGGCTCATGTGAAAAAGGCACTGGAAGCCCTTGACGGTGTAAAAGAAGCCATTCCCAGCCATGAAAAGAAACAGGCGATCGTTCGCTTGTCAAAAGAAGTGACCGATGCTGTTTTGAAGGAAACCGTGGAAAAAGAAGGGTATAAAGTGCTTTGATTTTCAAAAATGAATAGGAAGCAGAAAAACATTCATTGAAAATGAATAGTTTGCAAGAATATTCACGCTTTCTTGAATTTTTAACAGGTTTTTTTCATTTTTTGTGAAAAAAACTATTGCAAAGCACCTTTTCTTGTGGTAAGATATTTGGCAGTGAATAAAGTGCTTTTAGACGGAGGAAAAACAATGAAAAAAGCAGAAGTAAAAAAAGTCGTACTTGCCTATTCCGGCGGTTTGGATACATCGATCATCATTCCGTGGTTGAAGGAAAATTATAACAATCCCGAGATCATTGCCGTTTCCGGTAATGTGGGTCAGGCAGATGAACTGGAAGGTCTTGAAGAGAAGGCAATTAAGACCGGTGCTTCCAAGTGCTATGTGGAAGATCTCACCGATGAATTTGTAGAAGAAATGATCATCCCCACCGTTCAGGCCGGTGCAAAATACGAAGAATATATGATGGGAACCGCTCTTGCCCGTCCCATTATTGCAAAGCGTCTTTGTGAGATTGCCATTGCAGAAGGTGCAGATGCCATTTGCCACGGCTGTACCGGTAAAGGAAACGACCAGGTTCGTTTCGAGCTTGCCATCAAGGCATTCGCTCCCGATCTTACTATTATCGCTCCTTGGCGTGAGTGGGATATTAAAAGCCGTGAAGAAGAGATCGCTTATGCAGAGGCTCATAACATCCCCTTGAAGATCAGCCGTGAGACCAACTATTCCAAGGATAAGAATATGTG
>JAZUOK010000275.1:0-3969 GCA_045604665.1 Eubacteriales bacterium
GCCGTCTTCGGGTACAGTAGACTCTTCACCGCCTTCGGATTGGGTGGGAGTTTCTGCAATATTGAATGCACCACCAACCGTCATGTAGTAATGTGTACCTTCTTCAGCCTGAGAACCGACGAAGAGAACACCAACCACACAAGCGCAGAGAAGCACTGCAGCGAGAAGCACAGACCAAAGTTTGTTGTTTCTCATGGGTTTATTCCTCCTAAAATTTTTGCCTTTCGGCTATTAATTTATAAGATCGGTAAGGGGTCCACCCGTGGGCTTTGGAACGCCCAAAGGCGTACCTTCTATGCGCAGGATCGCCTAAGCAGGCTCCTAGCCAATCATACATCTTATTTTACCATTTCCCTCACTCTTTGTCAAGGAAAGTTTTGCTTTTCTTAATTTATTTACAATTTATTGGATATATACAAAAAACATTTGTACCCTTTGTCTATTTTGAAATCGTATACAGAAACAGGGGGATAATATTCTCCCATACGGTACATCAAGGATTTTGATATGCAAAGGCGTTTCCACGAGATTGTGCCTCTGTCTGCGGGTCATTCGTGAATGACCCCTACGGTATGTCAAGGGGTTTATTGGTTCGTGGAAATTTGTATCGATATAAAAATAAGAATATGTTAAAATTTCTCCGAGGTGATCCTATGGAAGAAAAATTACCAAAGAGAAAGAGAGTCCGTCTTGAGAATTTTGATTATTCAACCGAGGGTGCATATTTTATTACGATCTGCACGAAGGATCGAAGGATGATTTTAAGCCAAATCGTAGGGGCGATTCACGAATCGCCCGCTGTTGAATTAACAAAAATCGGATTTGTCGTAGAAAACACGATTGAAAAAATGTCCTCTCGTTTCGGAATTGAAATTGATCAATACATCATTATGCCTAACCATATTCATTTAATCATCGTAATAGAGGATTTAGATCGGGCGATTCGTGAATCGCCCCTACACAAGAGATCGGTCATATCAAAAGCCATTGGCTATATGAAAATGAATGTATCAAAACAAATTCGGGAAACGAATCCAAACATTTCTCTATGGCAACGGTCTTTTTATGACCATGTGATTCGGGATCGCGAGGATTTTTTGAATCACCAAAAATACATTTTGGAAAGCCCTTTACATTGGCTTGAAGACGAATTGTATTTTGAATAATGCCAAAATTTTCACCGTCACATATTTTTCTTTTCCAAAACCATTATATGACTTCGGAGAAGAATTACTTTGTCAAAAAAAGAAAAAAGCACAAAAAAAGAGACCGAAAATTTCGGTCTCTTTTTGAGTTGCAGGATGTCAAAATTGCCTTCCCCAGTGGGGGAAGGGGGACCGCTTGCGGTGGATGAGGTGTAAGAAAATCATTTCTCTTTTAAATCAGAAAAATCAAGTCCCAATTCTTCCAAAATTTGTTTTTTAACAATCTCAAATCTTTCACGAATATCCTGATTTGAAAATCTTAAAACTTTTATTCCCCAACAAGCTAGGGACTCATCGCGAATTTGATCTGATAGAATATGCTCTTCTTCTCCATGTTGCTTTCCGTCTAATTCGATTACAATTTTAGGTTTTGCGATGTAAAAATCAACAATATAATTTTCAATGTTATGTTGTCTTCTTACATTCACTGGCAATACTTTTAAGAAATCGTACCACAAGTGTTTTTCTTCCGGTGTCATATTTTTTCTTAAAACTCTGGCATTATGTACGAACTTTTTATTATAAGGGATCATCTGTTCCACTCCTCATCCACCGCTAAAGCGGTCCCCCTTCTCCCACAGGAGAAGGCTCACTTTCTTGTTCTTTCATTATAGCAATTATTGAAAACAAAAACAATGCTTCTTTTATACAAGAAGGATATACAAAAAAGAGACCGAAAATTCGGTCTCTTTTGCTTTTGAGAATTACTCAGCTTTTGCTTCTTCAGCAGGAGCTGCCTCTTCTGCAGGTGCAGCCTCTTCTGCTTTTTCTTCAGCAGCTTCTTCCACTTTTTCTTCAGCGGGAGCTTCTTCTGCCTTGGGAGCAGCCTTCTTTGCAGGAGCTTTCTTTGCCGCAGTTTTCTTTGCAGCCTTCTTCTCCTCTTTCTTTTCCTCGGCTACCAGCTCGATGATTGCCATTTCAGCAGCATCACCGCGACGGGGACCGGTAAGAATCACTCTGGTGTAACCGCCGCATCTTCCCTCGAAGGAAGGAGCGATTTCATCAAACAACTTCTTAACAACATCCTCTTTGGTAATGAAGGAAAGAGCCTGTCTTCTGGAGGCAAGGGTATTCTTCTTTCCGAGGGTAATCATTTTTTCAGCAAGACTCTGAACTTCCTTTGCACGGGTTGCAGTGGTCTCCAATCTGCCTTTTTCAAGCAGGAAGGTCACCTGGCCGCGGAGCATAGAAAGTCTGTGGTCAGTCTTTCTGCCAAGTTTACGCATTTTGTGTTTCCTCCTGATAGTATTGGGAAAAAATCAGTCTTCTTCCTTCTTGAGCTCAAAGCCCAAGGACTGAAGCTTCTGAATGACTTCTTCCAGAGATTTCTTACCGAGGTTACGGACTTTGATCATGTCCTCCTCGCTACGATTGATCAGATCTTCAACGGTATTGATACCTGCGCGCTTCAAGCAGTTGAATGCGCGAACAGACATATCCAGCTCCTCAATGGTCATTTCAAGGACTTTTTCCTTGGCAACATCTTCTCTGTCCTTCATAACATCAAGCTTTTTCGCTTCGTCGGAAAGGTCAATGAAGAGATTGAGGTGCTCAACCATGATCTTAGCGGCAAGGGAGATAGATTCTTTTGCGGTAATGGTACCGTCGGTCTCCACTTCCAGAATCAACTTATCAAATTCCATACGGTCGCCAACTCTGGCATTCTCTACGCGGAAGTTTACCTTCTTTGCAGGAGAGAAGATGGAGTCGGTGAAAATGGTGCCGATGGAGGGAGTTCCCTGCGCCTTGTTACGCTCAGCGGAGACATAGCCTCTGCCGGTTTCAAATGTAAGCTCCATGTAAAGCTTTGCGCCCTGTGCTACGGTGCAAATGTAGAGATCGGGATTCAAGATCTCGATATCGGCATCTGCCTTGATACCACCGGCGGTTACCACCTTATCACCCTCAACATCGATTACACATACCTTGGGGAGACTGGTGAAAAGCTTTGCGCGGACACTCTTAATATTTAAAATAATTTCGGGTACATCTTCTTTTACGCCGGCAATGGTAGAGATCTCGTGGAGTACTCCGTCGATCTTAACACTGGTTACGGCAACACCGGGAAGAGAAGAGATCATAATGCGGCGAAGAGCATTACCAAGGGTAATACCGAAGCCTCTTTCCAGGGGTTCTACTTCAAAGATACCAATGGAACCGTTCTCATTCATCTCGATGGTGTTGATACCCGGTCTTTCAATTTCTATCATGAAATAACCTCCTTAAAATTTAGGGATTATTTGGAGTAAAGTTCGACAATGAGCTGTTCATCAATTTCAAAGTCAATGTCTTCTCTCTGAGGCATTGCAATGATCTTGCCCTTTCCATTCTCCTTATCAACTTCGATCCACTTCGGGATGATCTTACCTTCGCTCTTTTCAATGATGGTCTTGATCTTGGGACGATCCTTCTTGGAATCCTTGATCGCGATTTCATCGCCAACCTTCAAGAGCATGGAAGGAATGTTTGCTTTTTTGCCGTTTACGGTGAAGTGGCCGTGACGAACCAGCTGACGAGCGTCTCTGCGGCTCTCTGCAAGACCCATTCTGTAAACAACATTGTCAAATCTTCTCTCGATCATGATAAGCAGGTTAACACCGGACATACCGTCCTGTGCGTCTGCCTTCTTGTAGTAATTTCTGAACTGAGTTTCCAGAATTCCGTAGTAGCGGCGGGTCTTCTGCTTCTCACGAAGCTGAAGTCCGTACTCCTTTACCATTCTGGAGCGAGCGGTGCCGTGCTGTCCGGGAACGGTGCCACGTCT